>JAGNQK010000028.1 GCA_017989115.1 Dermatophilaceae bacterium
TCGGCGCCCGGCGCGTCCTCGACGACGACCGCATCGCGGCCAAGTACCTGAACACGTCCGAGACGCCGATCTACAAGAAGTCCCAGGTGCTCTACGGCCTGGATGCCGCCAAGAAGGCGATCTCCACTCAGCGCCTCGCCGTGGTGGTCGAGGGCTACACCGACGTCATGGCGGCGCACCTGTCCGGCGTCGAGGGCGCGGTCGCCACGTGCGGGACGTCGTTCGGCATCGACCACATCAAGATCCTTCGCCGCATCATGCGCGACGAGACCGACGGCCCACAGGCTCGCGTGGTGTTCACCTTCGACGGGGATGCCGCTGGTCAGAAGGCGGCCATGCGGGCCTTCGCGGAGGACCAGCGGTGGGCCGCGCAGTCGTTCGTCGCCGTGGCACCGGACGGCATGGACCCGTGTGAGCTTCGTCTGGCCAAGGGTGACGCGTCGGTGCGCGCTCTCGTCGATGACGCCGTTCCGATGTTCGAGTTCGCCGTCCGCACGACGATTCGCCGCTTCGACCTCGAGACCGCCGAGGGTCGTGTTCAGGCGATGAAGGCAGTGGCCCCGATCGTCGGGTCCATCCGCGACACCAGCCTGCGGCCCGAGTACACCCGCACGGTGTCCGGCTGGCTCGGCATCGAGGTCGAACAGCTGGCGGCCGAGGTCAAGAAGGCGGGCCGGCTCAAGCACGACGACAGCGCCGACCGGCAGCCCCGACCGGCCAGCACCGACGAGGTCCTCGAGCCCGGTCCGTTCGAGCTCGCGCAGCTCCCGGCCCCCGACCTGCGCGATCCGGTGGTCCTCACCGAACGGCAGCTGCTCCAGGCCCTCATCCAGTACCCCCAGCAGTTCACCGACGCCGACATCGATGTGCTCGTCCCCGACGCGTTCACCGCCCCGGTCCACCGGGCGGTGTTCGACGGCATCCGCATCGCCGGCCACGCTGCCCGCCGAGCGTCGACGATGGCGTGGGTGACCGCCGTGACCGATACCTGCGCCCTGGGGGTGCGTGGCTTCGTCGCGCAGTTGTCGGTGGCTCCGCTGCCCACGAAGTTCGACCCGTCGACGGGGCTGCCGCCGCAGCGCTACCTCAACTCGCTCGTCGCCGGTGTCAGAGACGCCCACCTCGGCCGTCGCATCGCCGACGCCATGGCGTCGGTGCGCCGACTGCAGAACGACCCAGATGCTGATCCCGCTGATCTCCAGGAGCGCTCCATGGCCTTGCACCGTCTCGAACTCGACCGCGTCGCCCTGCGAGAGGCGAGCACGTCATGAGGCTCGAGTGGAGCGGCCTGCGCCGTCCCGCGGTGCCCGCCGAGGTCGCCGAGGCCATCGACCCCGCAGGTGGCGAGAAGCTGCTGGCCTGGGCCCATGACGTGGGCACCGGAGCCACCGTGGTAGCCGGGCGCTACCGGCTGTATGCCGTGGCGCCGGACCCCGAAGGCGCGCGGGTGACGCTGTCGCGTCCGTGGCACCTGGTCGACGCCGGGTCGTGGGGTGGTGAGGACGGCATCCTCAAGATCACCTGGGTCGACGGGCAACGACCGACGCGTTTCCAGCTCACCGAGCTCGGGATGTTCCCCGAGACCCTGCGAGAGCGCGTCCAGGCCTCGGTCGTGCTCGCCGAGACCCTCGATCTCGGGGGCCGGCGGACCGCCAAGGTCGTGGTCCGCAAGGACCTCGCAACCGGTGCGCTGCTCAGTCAGGCGGTCCTCGGTCCGGGTGTGCGCAGCGCGGATCCCGGTGTGGCCGAGCAGGTCTCCGACGGGCTGCGGCGAGTGCGCGAGCAGGTCGGACTCGACTGAGTTCGGGCCGTTTTCGTCGCTGCTCATGACCTTTGCTAGGGTGTGCGAGCGCTACCGCGGCGATCCCGTGGTGGCCTTTCCCCTGTAGCTCAATTGGCAGAGCAGCCGACTGTTAATCGGCAGGTTGTTGGTTCGAGTCCAACCGGGGGAGCACGCGAACGGCCCCACTCCTTGGCGGAGTGGGGCCGTTCTGCATGGTCGGGCTCAGGTGTCGTCGCCGTGGCCCTTGCGACGCTCGCGTGCGGACTGGACGAAGTCGGATGCCGCTTCCTCCGCCGACTCGATCCCGGCGCCGATGATGCGGCTGCCGTGGGCGGCCGGCCCGCCGGGCTCGCCCTGCCCCTGGATCATCGTGGGCGCCACTGTGGTGACGGGCCCCGCGGTGGTGCCGCGGCGGTTGAGCCGGCGTTCCACCCAGGTGGCCACACGGGTCAGGCCGTAGTTGATCGCGATGAACAGGGCAGCACACACGATCAGGGCCGGCACCGTGTTGGCGTACGCGGAGCCAGCGGTCTTCGACCACGTCAGCAGCTCCTGGTACGTGATGGCGGTGCCGAGGGCGGAGTCCTTCAGCACGACGACGAACTGGCTGATCAGGGCCGGCAGCATCGCCGTCAGCGCCTGCGGCAGCTGGATCGTGCGCAGGGTCTGCGACGGGGTGAGCCCGATCGACAGGCCCGCCTCCGACTGCCCCTTGGGCAGCGAGTGCACGCCGGAGCGCACGAGCTCGGCGATGACCGAGCCGTTGTACAGCGTCAGGGCGAGGACCACCGCGGCCAGCGGGCCCTGGCTGCTCGGCACGATCGTGCTCGTCGCGAAGTAGCCGAAGTACAGGAAGATCATCATCATCAGCACGGGCACCGAGCGGAAGAACTCGACGACCGCACCACTGACGTAGCGGATGGCCTTGATGTGCGAGAGGCGGCCCATGCCGAAGATCAGGCCGAAGATGCCGGCGAAGATGACCGACAGGATGGCTGCCTTCAGGGTGCCGATGAGCCCGGGGATCAGGTAGTCGACCCACAACGACGAATCGGTGACGAACGGCTTCCACTTGGCAGCGTCGAGCTGACCCGCGTCGGCGAGGCGTCCCAGGATCACGTAGAGGACGGCGCCGGCGAGCAGCACACCCACGCCGGTGAGGATGGCGTGCCGTTGGCGGGCCTTCGGGCCCGGGGCGTCGAACAGGACGTTCTGCGTGCTCATCGCCTCACCGCCAGGCGCTGGCTGAGGCTGGTCGCCAGCACCCCGATGGGCAGGGTCAGGACGACGAAGATCATGGCGATGACGAAGAAGACCCCCAGCTGGGCACCCTCGTTCTCGGTGATGGTCGCGAGCAGCTTGGCCGTGTCAGCGACACCGACGACGGCCGCGACCGTGGTGTTCTTGATGAGGGCGATGAGCACCGACCCCAGCGGGGCGATGGACCCCCGGAAGGCCTGCGGCAGGAGGACCTCTCGCAGCGACTGGGTGAAGGTCAACCCGATGGAGCGGGCCGCCTCGGCCTGACCGGCCGGCACCGTGTTGACGCCGCTGCGGATCGCCTCACAGACGAATGCGGCGTGGTACGCGGAGAGGCCGACGACAGCCCAGCGGAAGGCGTCCTTGGAGAGGTCCTGGGAGAGTTGCAGCCCCACGAGGAGTGAGAGCCCGAGCACACACAGGGTGAGCAGCACCGTGAGTGGTGTGTTGCGGAAGATGTTGACGTAGCTGGTGCCGATCCCGCGGAGCACGGCCACGGGCGACACGCGCAGCACGGCCACGATGGTGCCGATGATCAGCGCTCCGATCGCGGACAGCACTGACAGTTGGATGGTCACCCAGACGGCGGCTGCCACGTCGTAGTTGCTGAGAGTCTCGAGCATCACTCACCTTTCATGGTGCGACGGGGTGTGCCGCCCGCTCCCGGGGAAGCGGGCGGCACACGTCCGACGAGTCGATCAGGAGCAGGCGTCGGGGGTGGGGGGGTTGCCCGCAGGCGCCTTGTACCCGGCCGGGCCGAGGTTGGCGTCCACGGCCTTCTGCCACGAGCCGTCCTCGACCATCTTCTTCAGGGCCGCGTTGACCTTCTCGCACAGGGCGACGTCGCCCTTCTTGAGGCCGACGCCGTAGCGCTCCTCGGAGAACGGGGCGCCGACGACCTTGAGCTTGCCCTTGTTGGCTTCCTGCGCGGCGTAGCCGGCGAGGATGGTGTCGTCGGTGGTGAGCGCGTCAACGCCACCGCCGAGCAGCGCCGCCAGGCACTCGGAGTAGGTGCCGAACTCGACCAGGTTGACCCCGGCGACCTTGTCCTTGACCTTCTGGGCCGAGGTCGAGCCGGTCACCGAGCACAGCTTCTTGCCGTCGAGGGTGTCCGGGCCGGTGATGGAGGTGTCATCGGCGCGAACCAGCAGGTCCTGACCGGCGATGAAGTACGGACCACCGAAGGAGATCTTCTCCTTGCGGGCGTCGGTGATGGAGTAGGTCGCGAAGATCAGGTCGACCTGGCCGCTGGAGATGAGCGTCTCGCGCTGCGCACTCGGGGACTGGACGAAGGTGATGTCGCCCTCGGCGGTGCCGAGCTCCTTGGCGACGTACTTGGCGACGTCGACGTCGAGACCGGTGTACTGGTCGCCGACCTTCAGGCCGAGTCCGGGCTGGTCGAACTTGATGCCGATCTTCAGACCGGAACCGCCGTCGGCCCCGCCGTCCGAGCCGCCGTCGTCCGAGCCGCAGGCGCTGAGGCCCAGGGCCAGGACGGCCGCCGCGGCGACCATGCTGATCCGTCGTGTCGTCATGGGGTGATTCCTTACTTGTTGGGGACTGAAACGGTGGTGCTGGAGGAAGGTCAGTGGGTGAGGATCTTGCCGAGGAAGTCCTTGGCGCGCTCGCTCTTGGGGTTGGTGAAGAACTCCTCGGGCGTGGCCATCTCGACGATCTGGCCGTCCGCGAGGAAGACGACCCGGTCGGCGACCTTGCGCGCGAAGCCCATCTCGTGCGTCACGACGACCATGGTCATGCCGCTGTTGGCGAGCTCGACCATGACGTCGAGGACCTCGTTGATCATCTCGGGGTCAAGGGCGGAGGTGGGCTCGTCGAAGAGCATGACCTTGGGGTCCATCGCCAGGGAGCGCGCGATGGCGACACGCTGCTGCTGACCACCCGAGAGCTGGGCGGGATACTTCCCCGCCTGGTGGGCGATGCCGACCCGCTCGAGAAGCTCCATGGCCCGCTTGTCGGCGTCAGCCTTGTTCATCTTGCGGACCTTGATCGGCCCGAGCGTGACGTTCTCGAGGATCGTCTTGTGCGCGAAGAGGTTGAAGGACTGGAACACCATGCCGACGTCGGCGCGCAGGTCGGCAAGCGCCTTGCCCTCCTCGGGCAGCTTCTTGCCGTCGATGGTGATCGAGCCGGACTCGTAGGTCTCGAGCCGGTTGATCGTGCGGCACAGCGTCGACTTCCCCGACCCGGAGGGGCCGATGAGGATGACGACCTCGCCCTTGCCGACGGTGAGGTTGATGTCCTTGAGGACGTGGAGCGCTCCGAAGTGTTTGTTGACACCCTCCATGACGACGAGGGGCTGCTTCGGGGCGCTGTCGCGGACGACCTGTGGCTCTGTCATGCAGAGAACCTTGCGACTGATGCGCGGGTGTGCGCGTGGTCACAGCCGAGATTCGGACGATCAGCCCAATCGCTACCGAACCGAGACCTTTACGCGTCAAGCAATTTCGACGCCGTGCGCTCAGGCGATCCAGACCTTTCGCAGGGTCTCGGTGATCGTCCACTCGGTGCGTTCTCCGGCGCGCAACCGCACCGCGACCCCCGGCGCGAGGTCGAGTCGCTCACCGTCCGCGAAGGTCACCGTGCCGCGACCCGAGACCACGACGAACACCTCGTCGACCTCGGTGTCACGAGCGGAACCTCGCGTCATCTCCCACAGCCCGACCTCGCAGGTGGGGAGTGCGTCGAGCGTCAGGACGGCAGCGGTCGGCGACCCGTGGAGCACGTCGTCGGCCGGCAACGCCTCGTGGGTGAGGGAGGCGGTGGTGACGTCGGGGCTGAGCAGGCGCGGCGGCATACGGGAGATGGTCGCACGGCATCCGGATGACGGGTCGCGGCGCGGGCGCCCCGGCGCGGCATGATGGCGCCATGACGACCGACCCGGCGGCCGTGCGTGCCTCCCTCGCCGATGCGACTCCCGATGTCTTCTGGACCGACCGACCCGAGCGGCCGGCGCCGCGCGCAGCGCTCACCGGTTCGGGCCACCGGGCCGACCTGGTCATCGTCGGCGGCGGCTTCACCGGCCTGTGGGCTGCCGTCCAGGCCAAGGAGGACAACCCCTCGCGCGAGGTCGTGCTGCTCGAGCGCGGCCGGTTCGGCGTGGCGGCCTCGGGTCGAAACGGCGGTTTCGTCTCGCCCTCGCTGACCCACGGCCTGGCGCAGGGGCTGGCCTGCTGGCCCGAGGAGATCGAGACCCTCGAACGCCTCGGGGCGCAGAACATGACCGACCTGGCTGACAGCCTCACCCGGCACGGCATCGACGCCGACTTCCACGTACCCGGCGAGATCACGATGGCCCTGACAGAGCACCAGGTGGGCACGGTTCGTGAGGGCTACGAGCTCCACCGGGCACACGGCATCCCGGTCACCCTCCTTGATGCCGCTGAGGCGCGCGCCCGCGTCAACTCGCCCCGCTACCTGTCGGGCTTCCTCGACCCGACGGTGGGCCTGGTCGACCCGGCGCGGCTGGTGTGGGGTCTGGCCGACGCGGCCGAGCGGCTCGGGGTCCGGCTGCACGAGGACACCTCGGTGACCGGGTTCGACGCCGACATCGCCGGCGTCACGGTGCGCACCGAGTGGGGAAGCGTGCGCGCCGACCGGGTCGTGCTCGGCACCGGGGCCTTCCGCGGCCCGCTGAAGCGACTGGCGCACTACACGCTTCCCGTCTACGACCACGTGCTCATGACCGAACCGCTGTCACCGGCGCAGCTGGATGCCGTGGGCTGGCACGGGCGCGAAGGGCTCACCGATGCGGGCAACCAGTTCCACTACTACCGGCGCACCCTGGATGACCGGGTGCTCTTCGGTGGGTACGACGCGAACTACCACTTCCCGGGGCGGATCGACCCGCGCCTGGAGCAGTCGTCGTCGCACGACCTGCTCGCGCGGCACTTCTTCGAGATCTTCCCCCAGTTGCAGGGGCTGCGCTTCACGCACCGATGGGCCGGGGTCATCGACACGACGACCCGGTTCACCCCGGTGTTCGGCACGGCACTGGGTGGGCGGCTTGCCTACGCCGTGGGCTACACGGGGCTCGGCGTCGCGTCGACCCGCTTCGGGGCGCAGGTGGCGCTCGACCTGGTCGACGGCCGGGACACCGAGGTGACGGCTCTGGAGATGGTGCGCAAGAAGCCGCTGCCCTTCCCGCCCGAACCCTTCCGGTACGTCGGGGTGCGGGCCACCCGGGCGAGCCTGGCCGCCGAGGACCGCACCGGCCGGCGCAACCTGTGGTTGCGGGCCATGGATGCCGTCGGCATCGGCTTCGACAGCTGACCCACCCCCCGCGCTGACTTTTCCTCCCCATGGGTGAAGCCCGAGGTTCGCAAGGCATTTCTTCCCTTGTGCACCTCGTGCTTGCCCTGCCATGCCTCGCTGAGCCGAAAACCAGTGGCGCCCCGGCGCTGCCATGCGCCATCCTCGTCTGACGCACCCGCGACCACCTGAAGGACACCGCAGACATGCCAGCGAACCAGTACCGACGGCAGGGCAGCGCCGCGCTGCTCGGCGCTGACGTGCTGCGACCCGGCGCGCGTCAAGGCTTCCGTCCGAAGCGACCCTTCCAAGGTGACGACTGACCCCAGTCACCACCGCTGTTGCAGCGAAGGGCCGCTCCGTGACCGGAGCGGCCCTTCGTCGTCTCGACGGCGATGCGCCCCCGTACCTCAGCTGGAAGAGGGCCCGACTACGAATCGGGATGCCGCGCGTTCGACTCGCGCCGGGGGCTCCACCTTCACGATCACCACCACCCAGACATCGACCAGGACGTCGATCAGACATTGACCAAGACGAGAGGATTCACGAGATGAACATCGCCCCTGACGCCGAGATGTCCCCGGCCGCTGGGCTCCCCGTCGAGCTTCGCGGCGCCACCGCGCTCACCCTGATGTGGGCCCACGAGCACGAGGTGGAGCCGGCTGCGCTGAACCAGCTGCGCAACATCGCGGCTCTGCCGTGGGTGCACGGTGTTCGCGTCATGCCCGACGTGCACCTCGGCAAGGGGGCGACCGTCGGCTCGGTCGTCGCCATGCGTCAGGCAGTGAGCCCGGCCGCGGTCGGCGTCGACATCGGCTGCGGCATGCACGCGGTGAAGACGTCGCTCACCGTCGAGGACCTGCCCGACGACCTCGGGCCGCTGCGGTCCGCCATCGAGGCGGTGATCCCCACGGGGTTCACCGCGCACGACGGCAGCGCACCGGTGCTGTCCACCGACCGCGCCCTGTCGCGGACGTTCGGCGGTCTGTTCGCTCGGTTCGGTGGTCTCCACGCGGGGGTCGCAGACCGCGAGGGTCGTGCCGCCGCTCAGGTCGGCACCCTGGGCGGGGGCAACCACTTCGTCGAGCTCACCGCTGACGACCACGGCGCCGTGTGGCTCATGCTGCACTCGGGGTCGCGCAACATCGGCAAGGAGATCGCCGAGCGGCACATCAACACCGCCAAGGGCATGGAGCACAACCTCGGCCTGCCGGACCGTGACCTCGCGGTCTTCCTCGACGGGACCCCCGAGATGGCTGCCTACCTGCGCGACCTGTACTGGGCGCAGGAGTACGCGATGCTCAACCGCGAGGCGATGATGGTGACCCTGCGGCGCGTCGTCAGTGAGACGTTCCCGCACGTCACCTTCGCGGATGCCGTGCGCTGCCACCACAACTACGTCTCGCAGGAGACGTACGACGGTGTCGACCTCGTCGTGACCCGCAAGGGTGCGATCTTCGCCGGGGCCGGGTCGCTGGGCCTGATCCCGGGGTCGATGGGCACCGGGTCGTACGTCGTGCGCGGACTCGGCAACACGGCATCCTTCTGCTCGGCCAGCCACGGTGCCGGGCGCCGGATGTCGCGCACCGCGGCCAAGCGGCACTTCACGCTCGAGGACCTCGACGCGCAGACCCTCGGTGTCGAGTGCCGCAAGGACGCCGGTGTGCTCGATGAGATCCCAGGGGCCTACAAGGACCTCGAGGGTGTCATCGCAGCACAGTCCGACCTCGTCGAGGTGGTTGCCCGGCTCACGACGCTGCTCTGCGTCAAGGGTTGAGGTGTCGGTCGGTTCCCCTACGGTGGTGCGGGGCCCAGGTGGTCACGCACCACCGTAGGGGGCAGCCATGAGCACCATCGAGAACCGAACCGTGCGCGTTCCTGGGGCGCTGCCCACCTACGACATCCGTCGTCCGGATGCCGTGAGGGGGCAGCGCCCGCTGTTCGTCCTCGGGTCGCCGATGGCGGCATCCGGGTTCGAGCAGTTGGTCGCGCACTTCGGCGACCGCACGGCGGGTTCACGGTGAGCCCGATGGGGCCGAACAACGACCCCGCGGCCTTCGCCGCCAAGCTCCGCGAGGTGCTTGACGCCGACTGACCGGCTCAGGGCGCGAGGTGCTGCTTCAGGCCACCGGTGTTGTTCGCCACGAGGCCCTTGATGGTCCGGCTCCTGATGAACCCCGGAAGGGGCAGCGGGTGGCTGATGGTCAGGGTGAAGGTGACCTCGGTGTGCGCGTCGTCGACCGGGACGAGGGTGTAGGTCGCGTCCTGGGCGGTCTGCAGGCGACCCTCCACGAGGTGCCAGCTGAGGCCGTCGGGGGAGTGCTCGTAGGCGAGGGTGTAGCGGTCGGTGCCCACGGGGGTGGAGGCCGCGAACCGGGCGGTGAGCGGCATCCCGTCCTCGGTGGTCGTCAGGACCTCCGCCTCGATGATGTCGCTCACCCACCCGGGGATGCCGTCCACGTCACGGATCGTCGCGAGCACCTCCTCGAGCGGTGCATCGACGACGACCGTGGCGCTGGCGGTGTCGGTGGGCATGGCGACCTCCTGGTGGTTTCGGGACCGTCAGACGGCGGCGGCGAGTCGGACGAGGGTGTCCATCTCCTCGTCGAACGCGTCGACCAGGCCGGAGGGTTCGGTGACGACACCGGCATCCGCCTTGAAGCCGACCCGCACGACGCCGTCGTAGCTGAAGATGCACACGCCCAGGGTGTGCCGGCCCGAGCCGGGTACCCACCCGAGGATGCTCGTGATGCGGGTCCCGGCGAGGTAGCGCCCGGTCATCGGGCCGGCGACGTTGGTCGTGACGCCGATGGCCTTGGCGGCGAAGAAGTCGATGGCCTGCTTGGCGATCTCGGTGTTCGTGCGGCCGATGGCGTTGATCAGGCCGAAGGTGAGCACGGCCTCGGGCGAGTGCTTGATCGTGTCCATCCGCGACTTGGCCTCGGCCAGCCGTTGGAGGGGTGCCAGCCGGCCCGTGGGCAGCGGGAGCATCACGAGGGCGAACTTGTTGCCCAGCTCACGGGGCAGGGGCTCGCGCAGGTCGCGCAGGTTGACCGGAACCATCGTCGTGAGGTCTTCGGGGTCGCCGCCGTGCGTGTCCACGTAGGTGGCGATGGCCCCGGACACCGCGCCGATGAGGATGTCGTTGACGGTGGCCCCGGTCGCCCGACCGACGAGCTTGACGTCCACGAGGGACCGCGGCCGCGACCAGACCGCCCGCTTGGCGATGCCCGGGTCGCCGCTGACGGGGGACTGCGGCTCGTGCGAGAGGAGGAGCTTGTCGGCGATCTGCGCGGTCTGTCGCGCGACCGTCATGGCCTCGATGGCGTGTGCCGGGTTGAGGGCCGCGGGGATCTCGCCGAACAGGTGCAAGGCCGAGCGCACCCCCGAGGCGACGTCGCGCGTCAGACGGCCGGGTAGGTCGAGCAGCCCACCCGCGTGGCGCGGCGGCGAGGCCGCGACCGGTGGTGACTGCCCGGCATCCTCGAGGTCCCCGGTCTCGGTCTCGTCGGTGAGGGACAGCAGCACCTGGGCCAGGGCGATGCCGTCGGCCAGCGCGTGGTGGAAGCGGGCCACGACGACGGCACCGTCCTCGTGCCCGTCGACGAGGTAGAAGTCCCACAGGGGCCGGTCGCGAGGCAGCGGCTCGGCCATCCTCGCCTCGATGAACGCCTGCACGGCGGCGTCGTCGGCGGGTGCGGGCAGCTCGACGTGGTGCAGGTGCGCAGCGAGGGCGAAGTCCTCCACGTTCTCCCAGTGGGGCATCCCGAGGGGCGTCGACGCCTCGACGACCCGCTGCGTGAACACCGGGTACCGGTCGACCAGCCGACGCTGGACGACGGACGCCAGGCGCTCCCAGTCGACCGGTCCCTCGAGCATCATCACCGAGTCGATCACCATGAGGTTGTCCGGGCTGTCCATGGCGAGCCAGATGGCGTCGACGGCACCCATCGATCGGAGTCCGGTCATGGCTCCATTGTCCTCCCGTCCCGAGGGCCGGCACGCACGACCCAACGCAGATCACACGTCGAACTGCTCGTCAGCCCCCCGGGAAGAGGCACAGACGGTGGACCGCGCACGGACTTGTCGCTACCTTGACTCCCTCACCCGGCCGGGGTCGAGCACCGTGGAAGGACGTTCCTGATGACCGACGTCAGCACTCACACACTCCAGGTTCCCGGAGCGGTCCTGACCTACGACATCCATCAGCCAGCGGCGCCGAGCGGGCACCGTCCGCTGTTCATCGTCGGTTCGCCGATGGCGGCATCCGGCTTCGAAAACCTCGTGGGCCACTTCACCGACCGCGCGGTCATCACCTATGACCCCCGCGGCGCCGAGCGCAGCACGCTGGCCACGGACGGCACCGTCACCGGCGAGCTCCACGGTGAGGACATGCACCGGGTCGTCGAGGCCAGCGGCCTGGGCCCGGTCGACGTGTTCGGGTCCAGTGGCGGAGCCGCCTTCGCCCTGCACTGGGTGGTCGCCTTCCCCGGTGACGTCCGCACGCTGGTCGCGCACGAACCTCCGCTGTCCACGATCCTCGAGGACTCGGCCATGGCTGCCCGAGTCACCGACGACATCCTCGCGACCTACCAGCGTGACGGGCACGGCCCGGCACTGGCGAAGTTCATCGCGCTCGTCATGCACACGGGCCCGCTCCCCGACGACTACCTCGATCGGCCGGCGCCGGACCCCGCCATGTTCGGTCTCCCCACCGAGGACGACGGCTCGCGCGACGACCCGCTGCTCAGCCGCAACCTGGCCATCCCGCCCTTCCTGCCCGACCTCGATGCACTGCGAGCATCGACGGTGCGCATCGTTCCCGCGATCGGTGCCGAGGGGGAGGGCACTCTCGCCCGCCGCGGCGGAGAAGCACTGGCCAGGGAGCTCGGGGTGGAGCCCGTCGTGTTTCCGGGGGACCACGGTGGGTTCACCGTCAGCCCGATGGGGCCGCACAACGATCCCGCGGCGTTCGCCACCAGGCTCCGTGAGGTGCTGGATGTCGGGGATGGTGCCCGCGTGATCGTGACCGTCGGTGGGTCCCGGACGTCTTCGAGGGCGCACCTGCGGGCGGCGGGACTCGGCGAGGATCTGCAGACGATCGACCTCGCGCAGGTGGTCTCGAAGTGGATCGGCGAGACCGAGAAGAACCTGAATGCCGTGTTCGACGCGGCCGAACGCAGCGGAGCGGTGCTGCTCCTCGACGAGGCCGACGCACTCTTCGGCAAGCGAACCGAGGTCCGCGACTCCCACGACCGGTACGCGAACCTCGAGGTCTCCGACCTGTTGAAGCGTCTGGAGCAGCATCCGGGCATCCCTGCGCTCGTCCTGCGGACGTCCGATCGTCCCTTGCACGTCCCGAAGACGGTGACGGTGCTCGATCTCGAGCATCGTGACGGCGAGCAGGACGGTCCCGTGGACGGGAGATGACGCGAGGCGGTCGCGGTGAGCACGTCGAAGCGCGAACCAGGACAACCAGGCCACGCCATTGAGGAAACGTGGTGGGGCGTGTCGGGCTTGAACCGACGACCGACGGATTATGAGTCCGCTGCTCTGACCGACTGAGCTAACGCCCCGCTGCCCCGACGCCTTCGCGTCCCGGGCGCGGTGAGCCTACCGGGGCGGTGGGTGAGGAACGACGACGGATGCCGCTCGCGTACCGTGAGTGACCGGCATCCGGTCTCGTCAACCAAGGACCCGTGCCGTCACGCACGAGATTCATGAGACGGCTGGTGCCGTTGGGATCAGTGGGGCATGATGTGACCCACAACGGCACGCTCGTGTGCCCACACAGCAGAGCCCGCACGGCACACCGGCAGGAACCGTAGGCAGACATCGCGCGCACCGGCGTTGGGGAAGACGTCCCTCGCACGCGAAGGAGGCCAGGATGTCTGTCTCGATGCCGCGCACCATGACGCGGGGAGTGGTCTATGTCCACTCGACCCCCAAGGCTCTGTGCCCGCACATTCTGTGGGCGATCGAAGGCGTCCTCGGAACGAGGGTCACCGTCGACTGGACCGATCAACCGGCCGAGCCCGGTCTCGTCCGCGCTGAGCTGAGCTGGTCCGGGCAGGCCGGAACCGGTGCCCGCATCGCCTCGGCGCTGCGCGGCTGGGACAAGCTGCGCTACGAGGTCACCGAGGAGCCGAGCCAGGGCTGCGACGGCTCCCGCTGGTCGCACACGCCACGGTTGGGCATCCACCACACGTGGACCTCGGCCAGCGGCGACGCCGTCATCAACGAGGACCGGCTGCGCGAGGTCGTCGTGCTCGCCCAGGGCAGCCCTGAGGCGATGCAGGAGATGATCGAGGAGCTGCTCGGCACCGAGTGGGACGACGAGCTCGAGGTCTTCCGCTACGCCGGCGACGGCGCACCGGTGCGCTGGCTGCACAAGGTCGGCTGAGGGGGGCGAGGAACCTCGCTCAGCACACGACGAAGCCCCCCGAAGAGGAAGCGGGGGGCTTCGTCGTGTCCGGTGCTGTGCCGGTCAGACGCTCTTGATGACGAGCGCGACGTTGTGGCCGCCGAAGCCGAACGAGTTGTTGAGGGCGGCGATGTCGCCCTGGGGGAGTGCCCGGTGCTCGCCGCGCACGACGTCGAGGTCGATGGCCGGGTCGAAGTCGTCGATGTTGATCGCCGCGGGAGCCACGCGGTGGTGCACGGAGAGCACCGTGAGCAGGCCCTCGAGCGCGCCGGCCGCGCCGAGCAGGTGCCCGGTCATCGACTTGGTGGCGCTGACCGGCATCCCGTCAGCGGCGGCGCCGAAGGCGCGCCGGATCGCGTTGGCCTCGGCGACGTCACCGACCGGGGTCGAGGTGGCGTGGGCGTTGATGTGCACGACGTCGGCGTCGGTGATGCCGGCGCGCTCGACCGCCTCGCGCATGGCGCGGGAGGCCCCGGCGCCCTCGGGCTCGGGAGCGGTGATGTGGTGGGCATCCGCGGACATCCCGATCGAGGCGAACTCGGCGTAGATCCGTGCCCCGCGGGCCTTTGCGTGCTCGTACTCCTCGAGCACCATGACGGCGGCACCCTCACCCATGACGAAGCCGTCGCGGCCGGTGTCGTAGGGGCGCGACGCGGCGGCGGGGTCGTCGTTGCGGGTGGACAGGGCCTGCATCTGCGAGAAGCCGGCGAAGCAGATGGGGTGGGTGGCGCACTCGGTGCCACCGGCGACGACCATGTCGGCGCGGCCGCCCCGGATCATGTCGTACCCGGTCCCCATCGACTCAGCACCGGAGGCGCAGGCCGAGACCGTGGTGTGCGCCCCGGCCCGGGCGCCGAGCAGCAACGAGACGTTGCCGGCGGAGGTGTTGGGCATGAGCATGGGAACCGACAGCGGGAAGACGCGGCGAACGCCCTTCTCGCGCAGGTTGTCCCACTGGTCGAGCAGGGTCCAGACCCCGCCGATCCCGGTGCCGATCGCGACGCCGAGGCGCAGCGGGTCGATCTCGGGTGACCCGGCATCCTCCATCGCGGCGAGCGAGGCGATGACCGCGTACTGGGCGCTCGGGTCCATCCGGCGCACCTGCACCTTGGTGAGCACCTCGAGCGGGTCCTGGGCGATGGTGCACGCGAAGTGCACCGGCAGCTCGTACCGGTCGAGCATCTCCTGGTCAAGGGGCTTGGCCCCGGACCGTCCTGCGAGGATGCCGTCCCACGTCTCGGCGATGGTCCCGCCGAGAGGGGTGGTGGCACCGAGGCCGGTCACGACGACGCGTCGCTCGCTCATGAGTGCTGATGCTCCTTGTGGGATGGGACGTGGGGATGCCGGGGGCTTGGTGTGGCGTGTGAGGTGCGGTGGACGTGTGGTCCAGTGTCCGTCACCGTCACCCTGCTGAACAGGGGTGACGGTGACGGACCGTGGTGCATCAGGCCTGGTTGGAGGCGATGAAGCTGACGGCGTCACCGACGGTGGTGAGGTTCTTGACCTCTTCGTCGGGGATGCGCACGCCGAACTTCTCCTCGGCGTTGACGACGATGGTCATCATCGACAGCGAGTCGATGTCGAGGTCGTCGGTGAACGACTTGTCCGCGAGGACCTCGGCCGGGTCGAGGCCGGTCTCCTCGTTGACGATCTCGGCCAGTCCGGCGAGGATCTCCTGCTCACTCTGTGCCATGTCGGTACTCCTTCTTCGATGGTCATGCTGTGGGTGGGTGTGGTGCTTGGCCCGGGTGACCCGTGGGCCCACGGGAACTCATCAGGGGATGACGACGACCTGCGCGGCGTAGGACAGGCCCGCGCCGAAGCCGATCTGCAGGGCGAGCCCGCCGCGGGGGATCTCGCCGTGGCGGACCATGCGCTCCATCGCCAGCGGCACCGAGGCCGCCGAGGTGTTGCCGGTGTAGGCGATGTCGCGGGCGATGGCGACGTCGGGGGGCAGGTTGAGCTTCTTGGCCATGGCCTCGACGATGCGCACGTTGGCCTGGTGCGGCACGAAGGCATCGAGCTGGTCGACGGTCACACCGGCGGCGTCGAGGGCGCGCTGGGCGACCGGGGCCATGCCCCACACCGCCCACCGGAAGACGGTCTGGCCCTGCATCCCGATGTGCGGCCAGTCCAGGCCCTTCTCGCGAACGTCGATCCAGCTGTCGGTCTGGGAGATGGCGTCCCACTTCTCGCCGTCCGAGCCCCAGATCGTCGGGCCGATGCCCGGGGTCTCGGACCTGCTGATCACAGCGGCCCCGGCGCCGTCACCGAAGATGAACGCCGTGCCGCGGTCGTCGCGGCTGGTGAAGTCGGACAGTCGCTCGACCCCGACGACGAGCACGTTCTCGGCAGAGCCGCCGCGGACCATGTCGTTGGCCAGCGCGATGCCGTGGCAGTACCCGGCGCAGGCGGCCGAGAGGTCGATGGCCATCGCATCGGTGCCGAACCGCTCGGCGATGAGTGGAGCCGCGGCCGGGGTCTGGTAGGGCCAGCTGATCGTGGCGACGAGGATCGCGTCGATGTCGGAACCCTTGAGGCCGGCCATCTCCAGAGCCGGCTCGGCCGCCATGACGGACATGTCGATGACCGACTCGCCCTCGCCGGCGAACCGGCGCTCGATGATGCCCGAGCGTTCCCGGATCCACTCGTCGGAGGAGTTGATCGCCTCGACGAGCTCGGAGTTCGGGACCACCCGGCGTGGGCGGTACCCGCCGATGCCGGCGATGCGGGCGTGGCCGGTGGCCGGGGCCGACTGGAGGGCCGAGGCGAAACCCTTGGAGGTGGTGCTCATGCGGAGTGCTCCTTGATGAGCGTGCGGGCGGCGTCGAGGTCGTCAGGCGTCTTCACCGCGAGCAGCTCGACACCCTTCAGGGCGCGCTTCGCGAGCCCGATGAGCGTGCCGGCTGGCGGCAGCTCGATGATGGCAGTGACGCCGAGGGCGGTGAACCGCTCCATGCACAGGTCCCACCGCACGGGGTTGGACACCTGGGCGACGAGCCGGTCGAGGACGGTGCGGCCGTCGGTGACGACCTGACCGTCGCGGTTGGACACCAGCGTCACCTCGGGGTCGGCCACCTCGTGGTCGGCGGCCGCGGCACGCAGCACCGCGACGGCGGGCTCCATGTAGTGCGTGTGGAACGCGCCGGCGACCTTCAGGGGGATGACGCGTGCGCGTGCCGGGGGATCGGCGGCGAGTTCGGCCAGCGCCGGCAGCGAGCCGGCGGCCACGACCTGACCGGCCCCGTTGACGTTGGCCGGGGTGAGCAGGTGCCGTCCGATGGTGGCCAGCACGGCGCCCTGGTCGCCGCCGAGCACGGCGCTCATGCCCGTCGGGGTCGCGGCGCTGGCCTGCGCCATCGCTCGACCGCGCAGCGCGACGAATTCCATCGCGGCCTTCTCCGAGAGCACCCCGGCGCCGGCAGCAGCGGTGATCTCGCCGACCGAGTGGCCCGCGATGGCACCCGACTGCGGCACGGCATCCGTGACGGTGGTGCCGCCGCCGAGGGCGCGCAGGGCGAGCAGCCCGGCGCCGACGAGCAGCGGCTGGGCGACGGCGGTGTCCTTGATGGTCTCCTCGTCGGAGGTGGTGCCGTGGGCGACGAGGTCGACCTGGGCGGCATCCGAGAGGGCGGACAGCTGGTCACGCAGGCCGGGAAGCTCGAGCCACGGGGAGAGGAAGCCCGGGGTCTGGGAGCCCTGGCCAGGGCAGACGATGACGATCACAGGACCAGCCTGTCGCCTGCGTCGTGACCAAACCGTGACGAACGAGGACGAACCTCCGGTCTCTGTTTTGGAGGTTTCCTCCAAACTGAGCGCGAGTCAGGGTCGTGGTGTGCTTCGGCTCACCGGGCCGAGGCGGTGGAAGGCCAGTGCGATGCGCACGGTCTGCGCGTCGTGCGCCTCGGTGAGGTCGTAACCGATCGCCTTGGCGATGCTGGACAGGCGGTATCTCACGGTGTTCGGGTGGACGATGAGGGCCCGCGCGGTGCCCTCGACGCCGAGGTCGCCGTCGAGGTAGGCGGCCGCGGTGTCGAGCAGGGTGCCCCCGGGGCTCTGGGCGAGCGGCCGGATGATGCGGGCGATCAGCGCGCCGCGCGCCGGTAGGTCACCGAGCAGGGCCCGCTCGGCCAGAAGGTCGTCGGCATGGACCGGCCTCGGGGCACCCACCCACGCGGGCGCGGCACCGTGCCCGGAGATGGCGGCCCGGGCGCTGCGCCCCGCAGCGAACAGGTGGGGCACCGTCGGGCCGACGACGAGGGGGCCGTCGCCGAGGAACGGGTCGAGGGCCTTCGCCAGCGCGATCGGGTCGGTGACGCTGCCGCCGATGCAGATCAACCGGGGGCCGTGGATGGCGACGAGCAGCTCGACGTCGATGCGCCGGGCGGCGCGGTGCAGGTCGGTGAGCACGGGCGCGGTGGCCCCGGGCGGCGTGGAGCCGACCACGACGGCCACCTGCGTCACGGCGCCCCAGCCCAGGGCCGCCGCGCGGGACTGCATCGACTCATCAGCCTCCCCGCGCAACACGGCATCCACGACGAGCGACTCCAGGCGCGCGTCCCAGGCGCCGCGTGCCTCGGCCGCCTGCGCGTACACCTCCGCAGCGGAGAAGGCGACCTCACGGCTGTAGCGCAGCACCGCCTCACGCGCCAGGTCCTCCTCGCCCGGCGCCGCGAGGTCGGCGATCTCCCGCTCGACGACGGCAATGACCGTGCGGATCAGGTCGAGGGTCTGGGCGAGCGAGATCGACCGGGTCAGCTCGCGCGGGGCGGTGCCGAACACGTCGGCGGTGACGGCGGGCCGGATCTGCTCACCGCCGAACCACTCCAGGAACGAGGACAGGCCCGCCTGGGCGACGAGCCCCACCCACGAGCGGTCCTCGGCCGAGAGCGACCGGTACCACTGGTGGTCGGCCTCCATCTGCTGCACGGCGGCGGCACCGAGGTCGCCCGCAGCGCGAGCGACCCGGGTGCGGGTGGCGGCCGACGGCAGCGGTCGAGGGGCGGACGGCATACGAATCAGTCTATTTGTATGCCGTTCACAACCTCCCGGACGCCGCGGTGGTCAGTCGGTGCCCGCCTCCATCGCCGCCCGGTCGAGGGCGTCGTCCTCGGAGCCGGGGGCCAGCGGGTTGTCGGTGATCTGGTCGTAGCCGCCCGCGGGGAGCTCGCCGAACAGGGTGCCGTTCTCCACGAGGAGCTGCCCCTGCTCGACCGGCTGACCGGCGTAGACCTCGAGCTTGGAGCGGCTGTCGGCGATGTCGAGGTTGCGCATGGTCAGCTGGCCGATGCGGTCGAGTGGACCGAACGCGGCGTTCTCCACGCGCTCCATCGACAGCTTGTCGGGGTGGTAGCTGAAGTTGTCGCCGCGGGTGTCGATGATGGAGTAGTCCTCACCGCGCCGCAGCCGCAGGGTCACCTGACCGGTGACGAGGGAGGCGATCCAGCGCTGGATGGCTTCGCGCATCATCAGGCTCTGCGGGTCGAGCCAGCGGCCCTCGTAGAGCAACCGACCGAGCTGGCGGCCCTGCGAGTAGTAGTTGGCCAGGGTGTCCTCGTTGTGCACGGCGTTGAGCAGGCGCTCGTAGGCGGCGTGCAGCAGCGCCATGCCGGGGGCCTCGTAGATGCCGCGGGACTTCGCCTCGATGATGCGGTTCTCGATCTGGTCGGACATGCCGATGCCGTGGCGCCCGCCGATGGTGTTGACCTCGTCGACAAGGGCGACCGGGTCGAGGGTGCGGCCGTTGACGGCGACCGGGCGACCCTGGACGAAGGTGATCGTCACGTCCTCGGACTCGATGGCGACGCTCGGGTCCCAGAACTTCACGCCCATGATCGGCTCGACGATCTCCATCGACTCGTCGAGGTGCTCGAGCGTCTTCGCCTCGTGGGTGGCGCCCCAGATGTTGGCGTCGGTGGAGTAGGCCTTCTCCTGGCTGGAGCGGTAGGGCAGGTTGCGCTCGGTGAGCCAGGCGCTCATCTCGTGGCGACCGCCGAGCTCGGCGACGAAGTCGGCATCCAGCCACGGCTTGTAGATGCGCAGGTTGGGGTTGGCGAGCAGGCCGTAGCGGTAGAACCGCTCGATGTCGTTGCCCTTGAACGTCGAGCCGTCGCCCCAGATCTCGACGTCGTCGGAGTGCATCGCCCGCACGAGCAGGGTGCCGGTGACCGCGCGGCCCAGGGGGGTGGTGTTGAAGTAGCTCTTGCCGCCACTGCGGATGTGGAACGCGCCGCAGGCGATGGCCGACAGGCCCTCCTCGACGAGCGCGCTCTTGCAGTCGACGAGGCGGGCGAGCTCGGCGCCGTACTGGCCGGCGCGATCGGGCACGGTGTCGATCTCGGGCTCGTCGTACTGGCCGAGGTCGGCGGTGTACGTGCAGGGGATCGCACCCTTCTCGCGCATCCACGCGACGGCGACGGAGGTGTCGAGACCTCCGGAGAAGGCGATGCCTACGCGCTCGCCGACGGGCAGGGAGGTCAGGACCTTGGACATGAGTGCAATTCTATACAGACCTCTGCATATTCACGAACTCGGGGTCGAAGTCGAGAGTATGGGAATCGCCGTCCGACCCGGAGGTCAGACGGCGATTCACCTACTCTCGACTGGAGAGTGCAGCGGAGGCGCTCAGCTGTCGCCGCCCTCGTTGCCGGAGGCGCCGGCCGTCACGTCGTTCAGGCGGTAGCGGCTGGCCGCCTCGCGGGCCACGGACGGGTCGACCTCGCCGCGGGCCGCCAGCGCTTGGAGGGCCTGCACCGCCATCGACGGGCCGTCGATGTGGAAGAACCGGCGGGCCGCCGGGCGGGTGTCGGAGAAGCCGAACCCGTCGGCGCCGAGGGAGGAGAAGTCCCCGGGGACCCACTGGGCGATCTGGTCCTGGACGGCCCGCATGTAGTCGGAGACCGCGACCACGGGGCCCGGCCGACCGGCCAGCTGCTGGGTGACCCACGGAACCGGTGCCTCGGCATCCGGGTTGAGGAACGCGGCCTCGTCACAGCGAAGGCCGTCGCGGCGAAGCTCGTTCCACGACGTGACCGAGAAGACGTCGGCGACGACGCCCCAGTCGCTGCGCAGGAGCTCCTGGGCCTCCAGGGCCCAGCCCATGCCGACGCCCGACGCGAGCAGCTGCACGCGCGGTGCCGACTCGGAGAGGCCCTCGCTCGACCCGGCGGCATACAGGTACATGCCGCGAATGATGCCTTCGCGGTCAACGTTCTCGGGCTCGACCGGCTGGGCCATCGGCTCGTTGTAGACCGTGAGGTAGTAGATGACGTTGCGCTCGTCGTCGGTGAGCGAGTCATCCGTGCCGAACATGCGGTGCAGACCGTCCTGCATGATGTGCGCGATCTCGAAGCCGAACGCCGGGTCGTAGTGCACGACAGCCGGGTTCGTCGAGGCGAGCAGGGGCGAATGCCCGTCGGCGTGCTGCAGGCCCTCACCGGTGAGGGTGGTGCGGCCCGCCGTGGCGCCGATGAGGAAGCCGCGGGTCATCTGGTCGGCGGCCGCCCAGATCGAGTCGCCCACGCGCTGGAACCCGAACATCGAGTAGAAGACGTAGATCGGGATCATCGGCTGGCCGTGGGTGGAGTAGCTCGACCCGGCGGCGGTGAACGCGGCCAGCGACCCGGCTTCGTTGATGCCCAGGTGCAGGATCTGCCCGTCCTTGGCCTCGCGGTAGGCGAGCATGAGGTCGTGGTCGACGGGGGTGTAGTTCTGCCCGTGCGGGTTGTAGATCTTGATGGTCGAGAAGAAGCTGTCCATCCCGAAGGTGCGGGCCTCGTCGGGGATGATCGGCACGATGCGCTTGCCGAACTCCTTGTCGCGCATGAGGTCCTTGAGCAGTCGCACGAACGCCATGGTCGTGGCGACCTGCTGCTTGCCCGAGCCCTTCTTGACCTGGGAGTAGGCCGAGTCGTCGGGCAGGTGCACGGGGGCGTGCTTGACCCGGCGCTCGGGCACCCCGCCGCCGAGCTTGGCGCGGCGCTCGAGGGCGTACTTGATGACGTCGTCGTCCGGGCCCGGGTGGTAGTAGGGCGCGTTGTACGGGTCGGCCTCGAGCTGCTCGTCGCTGATCGGGATCTGCAGGCTGTCGCGCAGGTTCTTCAGGTCATCGAGGGTGAACTTCTTCATCTGGTGCGTCGCGTTGCGCCCGGCGAAGGTCGTTCCGAGGCCGTAGCCCTTGATCGTCTTGGCGAGGATGACCGTGGGCTGACCGGTGTGCTCGGTCGCCGACTTGTAGGCGGCGTAGACCTTGCGGTAGTCGTGGCCGCCGCGCTTGAGCTTCCACCAGATGTCCTCGTCGCTCCAGTCCGCGACCATCTTGCGGGTGCGCGGGTCGCGGTCGAAGAAGTTCTCGCGGACGTGCTTGCCGTCGTTGGCGCGGAAGGTCTGGTAGTCGCCGTCAGAGGTGGAGTTCATCAGGTGGGTCAGGGCTCCGTCGCCGTCGGCGGCGAGCAGCGGGTCCCAGCCGCGACCCCAGACGACCTTGATGACGTTCCAGCCGGCGCCGCGGAAGAACGCCTCGAGCTCCTGGATGATCTTGCCGTTGCCACGCACCGGGCCGTCGAGGCGCTGGAGGTTGCAGTTGACGACGAAGTTGAGGTTGTCGAGCTCCTCGCCGGCAGCCAGCTGGAGCAGGCCGCGCGACTCGGGCTCGTCCATCTCGCCGTCACCGAGAAAGGCCCACACCTGCTGCTGGCTGGTGTCCTTGATGCCGCGGTTGTGCAGGTACTTGTTGAACTGCGCCTGGTAGATCGCGTTCATCGGGCCCAGACCCATCGACACCGTCGGGAACTCCCAGAAGTCCGACATCAGGCGCGGGTGGGGGTAGGACGGCAGGGCGAGCGGAGACCCGTCGACGACGTGCGACTTCTCCTGGCGGAAGCCGTCGAGGCGCTCGGTGGAGATGCGGCCCTCGAGGAAGGCGCGGGCGTACAT
>JAGNQK010000140.1 GCA_017989115.1 Dermatophilaceae bacterium
GCGCTGGCCTGCGCGCTGACCGGGCTCGACCCGGCAGAGGCGGTGGGCCTCGGTGCCGGGGCGGACGCGGCCATCCTGGAGCGCAAGCGTGACGTCGTCGCATCTGCGCTGCTGCGTTGTGGTCCCGCTCTGGCCGGATCCGAGTCTCCGGCGGATCAGGCTCGTCAGGCCCTGGCCGGTCTCGGTGGTCCCGAGATCGCCGTGCTCACCGGCGTGGTGCTGGGCGCGGTCGAGGCGGGCGCGCCGGTCGTCCTCGACGGACTGGCCGGTTCCCTCCCCGGGCTGCTCGCCGCCCGGATCGAGCCCGCGGTTCAGGCCCATCTGGTGGCGGGGCAGCGCTCGCGCGAGCGGGCCCACGCGGCAGTCCTGCGTGCGCTGGGCCTCGAGCCGCTGCTCACCCTCAGGCTGCGCGCAGGTGAGGGTGTCGGAGCGTGTCTCGCCGCGTCGATGATCCTGCAGGGCCTCCGGATGCGACGACTGGCCGCACGCACGGTGGAGTGATCGGTCCTCGGTTCGCGTCGGTTGGCCAGCAAGGACGGGCTCTGACCGGGGCGTTTGTCGCTACGAGGGGCTCAGGACGTAGACGTCCATGATCCATCCGTGCTCGGCACGCAACTCGGCGCGGACGGCGACCACGTCGTCGATGACGTCGGCCAGGCGACCGGAGCGCAGCGTCTGCTGGGGGAGGCCGAGGTAGGCGCCCCAATGGATCAGCAGATCCGGGGCGCGCTCCACGAGCCCTTGGCAGGCGAGGTGCCCATCGAGCATGACCACGACCGAGCCGAGCGATGGAGACCATTCGTCGACCAGACGCCGCCCAGTCGTGATGTGGATCGGTTGCCCGACCGCGTGGAGCACGATCGAGTGGGCGGCGGCAAGGGCCTGGAAGGCCGAGATGCCCGGGACGACGTGGGTGACGATCGGCAGGCGCTCACCGATGGCGTCGACGACACGAATCGTGCTGTCGTAGAAGGCCGGATCTCCCCACACGAGGAAGCCGACGACCGCGTCCACGGGGAGGGCGGCGATGACCTCGGCGTAGCGATCGGCTCGCGCCGCGTGCCAATCGGCCACCCCGGAGCGGTATGCCGTGTCATCGCGTTCGGCGTCCGGCCCACGGGTCGGGTCGGGCACAGTCACGAAGCGATAGTCCTGACCCTCCACCCCCTCGACGAACTCCGCGCAGATCGCCCGTCGCACCGCGACGAGGTCGCCCTTGGCGGAGCCCTTGTCCGCGACGAGGAAGACATCGACTGCGCGCAGGGCAGCGATGGCCTCCTGGGTGAGGTGCCCGGGGGAGCCGGCGCCGATGCCGATGACCTTGATGATGCGCGGCGTGGGTGGACTCATGAGCCAGTTCCTCGGGTCAGCGTGAGCAAGGCTTCGAGGTCGAGATGCTCCTCGACGGCATCGGCGAGTGCGTCGATCATGGTCGAGCGCCGTTGCGCGAATCCCGGTGCCCCGGGCCGTGATTGCCAGCGTGAGCCGGCCAGTGCTGCGACCTCGGCGAGAAGGGCACGCCGGAAGTCGTCGCATTCCAGGGTGCCGTGCCAGATCGATCCGAAGACCGGCCCACGACGCATGCCCCCGGGGAAGGACCTGTCGTCGTCGACGACGCCGTGATGGATCTCGTAGCCCTCGACCCGATGACCCTGCCACTCGCCCGATGGACGCCCGAGGACCTTCTCCGCCGCGAAAGTGACCGAGGTCGGCAGCACGCCCAACCCGGCGCCGACGCCGGCCCCGCTCTCGACGGGGTCGTCGATCCACTGCGCCAACATCTCGTAGCCACCGCAGATCCCCAGGACCGGCCGGGCCGCGGTGACCCGCTCGACGACGACGCCGGCCAGGCCCCGCTCACGCAACCAGGACAGGTCACTGACCGTGGCTCGCGAGCCCGGCAGGACGAGCAGGTCGGCTTCGCGGCATACGTCCGGGTCGGTCGTCACCCGGACGTCGACGCCGGGCTCGGCGGCGAGGGCATCGACGTCGGTGGCATTGGAGGTCCGCGGGAAGCGCACCACGGCGACGGAGAGTCGGTCGGCCACGTCGTCCTCCGACGGTCGCCAGCGACCGACCGAGAGCGCGTCCTCGGAGTCGAGCCAGACGTCCTCGAGCCACGGGAGGACGCCGACGAAGGGCACCCCCGTGCGCCTCGTGATCTCCACCAGCCCAGGGGTGAGCACGGACTCGTCACCTCGGAACTTGTTGATGCAGAAGGCTTTCAGCAGAGCCCGGTCCTCGTCGTCGAGCAACGCCCACGTGCCGTAGAGAGCGGCGAGGATGCCGCCCCGGTCGATGTCTCCGACGACCATGACGGGCAGGTCGAAGCGCCGCGCCAGACCCATGTTGACGTAGTCGCCGCTGCGAAGGTTGATCTCAGCCGGGGAGCCGGCGCCCTCGGCGACGACGATGTCGTGGTTCGCGGCCAACTCCTCGTAGGCAGCGAAGGCGGCCTCGGCAAGGTGCGCGCGGCCAGTCGCGTATTCACCGGCCTGCAACTCGCCCGCGGGCTGTCCGCGCAGGACCACGAAGGCTCGACGATCGCTGCCCGGCTTGAGGAGCACGGGATTGTGCAGAGAGCTCGCCTCGACCCCAGCCGCCTCGGCCTGCAGATATTGCGCGCGCCCGATCTCCGAGCCATCGCGGCAGACCATCGAGTTGTTGGACATGTTCTGGCTCTTGAAGGGCGCGACGCGCAGCCCGCGGCGGGCCAGGGCGCGGCACAGTCCGGTGACGACGAGGGACTTGCCCGCATCCGAGCTCGTCCCGGTCACCAGCAGTCCAGCCACGCAGCGACCTTACAGTGGGCTCGTGAGGGATCCCGTGACTGTGCACCTCGTCCGCCACGGACAGTCGACGTGGAACGTCGAGGGCCGGCTCCAGGGGCAGACCGTGCACCCCGAGCTCACCGAGCGCGGGCGTCGCGAGGCCGCCGAAGCGGCCGCACTACTACGTGCGCGGTGCCCCGGCACGGGCGAGGATGTGGGTCTGATCTGCAGTGACCTGGTCAGGGCCGCGCAGACAGCCGCGGTGATCGGGCAGGTGCTCGGGGTGATCGTCGAACAGGACGTCGCCCTGCGCGAGCAGGGCCTGGGTGTCCTCGAGGGCCGCCTCACGAAGGAGCTGGTGCCCGAGCCGACTCCCGAGGGGCTGGACATCACCGAGGTGCGATGGGGCGGGGGCGAGTCGATCGAGGACGTCCACGATCGCCTGGGGACCTTCTTCGAGCGCGTCCTCCCGGCTGCTCCACCCCACCTTGTCCTGGTCACGCACGGTGACACCCTGCGGGTGGCTCGCGCCTGGCTGCACGGTCGAGGTCATCGCGACGTCGACTGGGACCTGGTGCCGAACGGCTTCGTGACGACCCTGGCCGTCGAGGCCGGTAGACTTCGAGACCAAGAGCGTCTGAGCCGTCATCAGCGGCGAGCTTCCGGAAGAACAGCGGGTCCTGATTCGATCAGGTCCGCCCACTAGACCCGGACGGGTGGGCTTCGTCACAGCCTTCGACCAAGAGCGGTCGTATGCCGCGGGGCCCGGTTCGCCGGTCTGCGCAGCCAGGCGTGCGGCAAGCGAGGTGGCACCGCGGAGGTGAGCACCCGGCATACGGAATCGTGTGCGGGACTCACGTTCGTCCTCGTCCAGAGATTTCGAGTTGACGACCCGCAGGAGCACGAAGACCCATGACCTATCCCACGGTCTCCACGACCGGCCAGCACACCGGCGCCGCCTTCGGCGTCCCCTCGAGCCCGCGCTTCCCGCAGATCGAGGAGGCCGTCCTGGCCTACTGGGCGAAGGACAACACCTTCCTCGCCTCGGTCGAGGAGCGCCCGGCCGGTGTCAACGGCGCCAACGAGTTCGTCTTCTACGACGGCCCGCCCTTCGCCAACGGCCTGCCGCACTACGGCCACCTGTTGACCGGCTACGTCAAGGACATCGTCCCCCGCTACGAGACCATGCGCGGCAAGCACGTCGAGCGCCGCTTCGGCTGGGACACCCACGGCCTGCCCGCCGAGCTCGAGGCGATGAGCCAGCTCGGCATCAAGACCAAGGACGAGATCCTCGAGATCGGGATCGAGACCTTCAACGCCAAGTGCCGCGAGTCGGTCATGACGTACACCGGGGAGTGGCAGGACTACGTCACCCGCCAGGCCCGTTGGGTCGACTTCGACAACGACTACAAGACGCTCAACCCGACGTTCATGGAGTCGGTGCTCTGGGCGTTCAAGACCCTGTACGACAAGGGCTTGGTCTATGAGGGCTTCCGCTGCCTGCCGTACTGCTGGAACGACCAGACGCCGCTGTCCAACCACGAGCTGCGCATGGACGAGGAGGTCTACAAGAACCGGCAGGACCCCGCCGTCACCGTGGGCTACCGCCTCGAGACCGGCGAGCTCGCCCTCATCTGGACGACGACCCCGTGGACCCTGCCGAGCAACCTCGCGATGGCCGTGCGCCCCGACATCGACTACGTCGTCGTCGAGTCCGAGGGCCCGACGGGGAGCACCGAGCGGTACCTGCTCGCCGAGGCGCGCCTGGCTGCCTACACGCGCGAGCTGGGGGCGGATGCCGCGGAGCGGGTCGTCGAGCGGCTCACCGGGGCTGACCTGGTCGGCCGGTCGTACACGCCGCCGTTCTCGTACTACGCCGGCCACCCGAACTCGCACGTGGTGCTGGCCGCCGACTACGTGACGACCGAGGACGGCACCGGCATCGTCCACATCGCGCCGGCGTTCGGTGAGGAGGACAAGCAGCTGACCGACCAGTACGGCATCGCCCCGGTGGTGCCCGTGGGCCCCGACGGCCGCTTCACCTACCCGGTCAACGACTACGAGGGCCTGCACGTCTTCGAGTCCAACGCGCTCATCATCGAGCACCTCAAGGCCGCCACCCACGGCGAGGGGGAGCGCGCCTCGGTCACGCCGGGCACCGTCCTGGTGCGCCGCGAGACCTACGACCACAGCTACCCGCACTGCTGGCGCTGCCGCGAGCCCCTCATCTACATGGCGGTGTCGTCGTGGTTCGTCGAGGTCACGGCGTTCAAGGACCGCATGGTCGATCTCAACCAGGAGATCACCTGGGTGCCCGAGCACGTCAAGGACGGCCAGTTCGGCAAGTGGCTGGAGAACGCCCGCGACTGGTCGATCTCACGCAACCGGTTCTGGGGCAGCCCGATCCCCGTGTGGCGATCGGACGACCCGGCCTACCCGCGCATCGACGTCTACGGCTCGTTCGCCGAGCTCGAGCGCGACTTCGGGCGCCTGCCGCTGAACGAGCACGGCGAGCCCGACCTGCACCGCCCGTTCGTCGACCACCTCACCCGGCCCAACCCCGACGACCCCACCGGCAACTCGACGATGCGCCGCGTCGAGGACGTGCTCGACGTGTGGTTCGACTCGGGCTCGATGTCCTTCGCCCAGGTCCACTACCCGTTCGAGAACGCGGACTGGTTCGAGCACCACTTCCCGGGCGACTTCATCGTCGAGTACATCGGGCAGACCCGCGGCTGGTTCTACACGCTGCACGTGCTCGCGACCGCGCTGTTCGACCGTCCGGCGTTCTCCTCGTGCGTCAGCCACGGCATCGTGCTCGGCAGCGACGGCCAGAAGATGAGCAAGTCGCTGAAGAACTACCCGGACGTCACCGAGGTCTTCAACCGCGACGGCGCCGACGCGATGCGCTGGTTCCTCATGTCCAGCGGCATCCTGCGCGGCAGCAACCTCGTCGTCACGCAGGAGGGCATCCGCGAGGGGGTGCGCCAGGTGCTCATCCCGCTGTGGAACAGCTGGTACTTCTTCAGCCTGTACGCCAACGCGGCGAACGGGGGAGCGGGGTACACCGCGTCGTGCTCGACCGCCTCCACCGACCCGCTCGACCGCTACCTGCTCGCCACGCTGCGTGGGCTCGTCGAGACGGTGCAGGGCCAAATGGACACCTACGACATCCCGGGTGCCTGCGAGTCG
>JAGNQK010000029.1 GCA_017989115.1 Dermatophilaceae bacterium
CCTGGGGTTGCCAGCGCTGGTGGTCGGACTGGCCGACGAGTACGACCTCCTCACCGAGGTCGGTAGCCCTGATGGCCGTGTGCTCACCCATGACGAGGCCATGGCGGCCCTTCGAGCACGCTCCCCGAATGACCACGGCCTGCTGCCGACCCTCGAGCAGGCTCTCGTGCGCCGAGCAAACGTGGCCGGCGCATGAGCGTCCCGCGTCCGCTCCTCGAGCGACCCCGAGCAGCCGCCCTGCTCGCACTCGGCATCCTCACGGCCGCGGCAGCCCTCACGACGGCATTCGGCAGTGCTGGCTGGGCGTCGGGCCTGCACTACCGGACGATCGTCGTGTTCGTCGTCGCCCTCGTGGCCGGAGAGTTGGTGCGACTGCGGATGCCGAGCCGGCGGGAGGCGGCGCCGCTCGCGTCGGCCTCAGCCTTGGCGCTCGCGTTCGTCGGGGACATCGCAGGCGAGCCGACCTTCGACGTGCCCTCCGGGGTCGTCGTGCTGGTCGTGGCGGCGGGGCTGGTCCTCGCGGCGGTGGTGCGATTGGCCTTCGGTCGTGCGGTGCGCGTCGACCAGATGGCGGCCCGCCTCGTCGGCGTCGGTGTGGCCGCCTGGTTGGCGCGGGCAGCGAGCCCGTGGGGCCTACCGCTCTGGGACCTCGATGTCGGCGAGCAGGTGCCGCTCGCCGTCGTGGCTGCCGGGTTCCTCGTCATCGCCGCCATCGGTCTCACCGTCGAGATCGGGTTGTCGTCCGCGGTGCGCTCGGAACGTCAGCGCACGGCGTGGTCCTCCGCGCTGCGGGACGAGGCCGGAGAGGTGGCCCCGCTCACCTATGCGGTCATCACCACGGGGCCGATGGTTGCGCTCATGGCACCGCAGTTGGGACTCCTGGCACTGCCCGTTGCGCTGTTCCCGCTCGCCATCACGTACGTGGCCGTGGACCGGGCCTCGAGGAACCGAGAGATCTACCGACAGACGATCGCCATCCTCTCCGGGCTCACCGAGGCTGGTGGGTACACCCCCTCGGGGCACGCTGAGCGGGTCGCGGTCTCCAGCGTGCGGATGGGCCGGGTGCTCGGCCTGTCGGGCCGTGAGCTGCGAGACGTCGAATACGCAGCCCTGCTGCACGATCTCGGCCAGATCTCGTTGACCGAGCCCATTCCCGGTGGTGCCACGGTGCTGGCTGCACCGAGTGACCAGCTTGAGATCTCCAGCGAGGGCGCTCGCATCATCCGCCGGGCCTCGGGGCTGGAGAACATCGCCTCGATCGTCGAATCGGTGCCCACTCCGTACCGGCGGGTGCGCGAACTCGGGGAGGACGTCGCCCTCGGGAGTCGGATCATCAAGGTGGCGAACGCGTACGACGACCTCACCCAGAAGGACTCGGGGGCGTCGGCCGTCGACGCCGCGCTCGAGCGGATCCAACTGGGACTGGGCTACGAGTACGACCCGGACGTCGTGACGGCACTTGCGGTGGTGACGTCGGCCACTGCCCCCGGCCGGTCCGGCCCCGGGCACCGTGATCCGCGTTAGCATCTGAGGTCGTTCTTCCACCCGCTTCGGCCAGTGCACGCCGAGCGGGACCCCGGACCCCGAGAGTTGCTCTGCCGTGGATCGTCTGACGCCCGTCGTCTTCTCCGACGCGTGGGGATCGCGCGTCTCGATCGCCAGCCTGCAGGGCCGTGACATCCCGAGCCCGGAACCGGAGTCCGAACTGTGGATGGGGGCCCACGAGGGAGGTGCGAGCGGCACTGATCGCCCGGGCAACCCGGACCTCGCCGCCGTGATCGCCGCCGATGCCGTCCAGGAGCTGGGGGCTGACTGCATCGATCGGTTCGGCCCTCGACTCCCTTTCCTGCTCAAGGTGCTGGCCCCGGGGCGGGCCATCTCGATCCAGGCACACCCCACGGCCGAGCAGGCGTGCGCGGAGCGCGCCCGGACCCGCGATGCCGTCTACGTCGACGACTGGGCCAAACCCGAGCTGCTGCTGGCGCTGGCCCCCTTCGAGGTGTTCGTCGGCATGCGCAGTTTCGTCGAGGTCGTCGAGCTGGCTCGGCGCCTGAAGGTCAACCGGTTCACGACGATCGTCGAGCAGGCGTCGTCGGCGGCGGACCCGGTGCACGAGGCGCTGGCACTCGTGCTCGCGACCCCGGCGGAGGAGGTCGACGAGTTCGCACGATCGATCGTGGCCGCCTGTGTCCGGCTCGAGGCGTCGGGAGATGACCTCGGCCACGCGGCCGCCGCCATCGTCGGGGTGGCCGAGGAGCACCCCGACGACATCGGGCTCGTCGTCCTGCTGCTCATGCACTACCGCGTCCTCGAGCCGGGGGAGTACGTCGACGTCGCGGCAGGAGTGCTGCACTCGTACGTGCGAGGGCTCGGGATCGAGGTGCTCGCCAACTCCGACAACGTGGTGCGCGCCGGACTGACCAGCAAGGAGGTCAACGTCGCGGAGCTCCTGCGGATCGTCGACCCGCGCGCGGGTGGCATCGCCGGTCGTGGACGCGTGGTGGAGCCGGGCCTCGAGGTCTTTGACAGCATGTCGGACCGGTTCGTGCTCTACCGGGTGACGCCCGGGCGCGTCCTGCCCGGTGGCAGGGGGCCTCGCATCGCGTTCTGCCTGCGGGGCACGGTCACCCTTCGCTCGGGCTCCCGGGTGCTCGACCTGCGTGACGCCGAGTCCGCGTTCCTGCCTGCGGGTGAGGGGACGGTCGCTCTCGAGGGATCCGGCGAGGTCTACGTGGCGAGCGTTCCGCCACCGTCGTCCTGACCCTTCCTGCAGCAAGCCGACCGACACACCGCGAAGCGGCATGTCGGTCGGCTGCCGACAGGTAGGTCAGGAAGGCCGGGTCAGGCCTTCTTGGTCTCCCAGAAGATCTTGGCGATCTCGTCGATCTTGGCGAGCAGCTCGTCCGCCTTCGCCGCGTCGAGCTCGCCCTTGGTGCCGGACGCGCCCGCAAGCTTCGTGGCCTCGTTGACCAGGGTGTGCAGCTCGGGGTACTTCTCGAAGTGCGGGGGCTTGAAGTAGTCGGTCCACAGCACCCAGAGGTGGTGCTTGACGAGTTCGGAGCGCTGCTCCTTGATGACGATCGCACGGGTGCGGAAGTCGGGGTCGTCGTTGTCGGCGACCTTGGCGATGATCGCCTTGATCGACTCGGCCTCGATGCGTGCCTGAGCCGGGTCGTACACGCCACAGGGCAGGTCGCAGTGGGCGGAGACATCGGTGATGCGGAACAGCGACAGCATGGTCTCTCTCCTGAAGATGTGGGGATCTCGCGGTCCCCGTCAACCTACCTCAGCGGCCGCCAGAGTCGACCGACGACGACGGCAACGATGTCGTCGGTCGCGAGCGAACCGACGTCGAAGGAGGTCAGCCCCTGGGCGGCGTTGTCGGAGTCGATCCACCACCGGGTCGGATCGTGCGGATCGGGGCCGGTGACCCGTTTGACAGACAGCGGTCTCGGGGTGCCCGAGGCGTCCGGGGGAAGGCGCACGACGGCGACCTGGCCGGGGCGCGGATGCCGCCCACGCACCACGAGCAGGACGTCACCTTCGCGGTGGGTGGGCAGCATCGAGACGCCGCGTACCCGCACGAGGGCGGGCAGCGGCATCCGCGACCGGGGTCTCACCGCTATGCGATGGGGTCCTGGGCGGCGGCGTGTGCGGCCTCCTCCTGGCGCATGCGGGACAGGAAGGCCCGGGTGCGGGCGTGCTGGGGGTTGCCGATGACCTCCGACGGGGGGCCCTGTTCGACGACGACGCCGGCGTCCATGAAGACGACGCGATCGGCGACCTCGCGGGCGAAGCCCATCTCGTGGGTGACGACGATCATCGTCATACCGCCTTCGGCCAGGTCACGCATGACCTTGAGCACCTCACCGACGAGTTCGGGGTCGAGCGCGCTCGTCGGCTCGTCGAAGAGCATGAGCTTGGGGTCCATCGCGAGCGCCCGCGCGATCGCCACTCGCTGCTGCTGCCCGCCGGACAGCTGCGACGGGTAGGCGGCCGGCTTGTCGGACAGCCCCACCTGCTCGAGCAGTTCCACGGCACGAGCCTTCGCCTCGGCCTTGCTGACGCCCTTGACCTGGGTGGGCGCCTCGATGATGTTCTCGAGCACCGTCTTGTGCGGGAACAGGTTGAACCGTTGGAAACACATCCCGATCTCGCGGCGCTGTCCAGCGATCTGCTTGTCGGTGAGGTGGTGCAGCACCCCGCCGCGGTCCTCGTAGCCCATGAGGTCGCCGTCGACCCAGATGCGGCCGCCGTCGATGGTCTCGAGCTGGTTGATGCAGCGCAGGAAGGTGGTCTTGCCCGACCCGGACGGGCCGAGGAGGACGACGACCTCGCCGCGGGCGACGTCCATGTCGATGCCCTTGAGCACCTCGTTGCCGTGGAACGCCTTGGTGACGTTGACGGCGTGGACGAGCGGCGCGGCATCCGAGCCGGTTCGGTCCGTGGAGTCAGCCATCAGTGGTCCGCCCCGATCTTGGTGAGCTTGTGCTGGGTCTTCTTGGGGACGGCTCCGAAGCCACGGCCGTAGTACCGCTCGAGGCGGGACTGACCGACCATGAGGATCGAGCAGACGATGAGGTACCAGATGGTCGCCGCGACGATGCCGGGCATGATCTGGAAGCTGCGCTGGCCGAACTGGTAGCTCTGGTAGAACAGCTCGACGATGACGGGAACCGCGGCGAGCAGCGAGGTGTCCTTGACCATCGCGATGGTCTCGTTACCCGTCGGCGGCACGATCACCCGCATCGCCTGGGGCAGCACGACGCGCCGCATCGTCTTGCCGGGGGGCATGCCGAGGGCCTGGGCGGCCTCGGTCTGGCCCTTGTCGACCGACATGATGCCGGCGCGGGCGATCTCGGCCATGTAGGCGGCCTCGGACAGGCCAAGACCGAGGATGCCGACCCAGATGGTGCTCGAGATGCTGTTGTAGTCGAGCGTGAAGAACGTCAGACCACCCTCGATGCCCAGGGCGTTGCCGATCTGCTGACCGAACGGCACCCCGATGTCGAACACGGGGTAGAGGAAGCCGATGCCGGTGCCGAGGAGCACGAGCAGGACGTAGCGGGGGATGGCCCGGAAGAACCACGTGTAGACGAACGCCACCCCGCGCAGCACCGGGTTGGTCGACAGCCGCATGACGGCGAGCACGACCCCGAGCCCGATGCCGAGGATCATCGCCCCGACCGTGCCGAAGATGGTGCCCTTCCACAGGCCCTCGATGACGGGGCTCTGCTGCATGATCTCGAACGCGAAGGGGAAGTTCCACTTGTCGTTCGTGAGGAACGAGCTGACCATCATGGCGGCGAGCACCGCGATGACGGCCATGGCAACCCACCGCCAGGGGTGCCGGACCGGCCGGGCCTCGATGCGGCCCGGCCGGTCCTGCGTGGTCGACGTCATGGCGTCAGGAGACCGTCGGATTCACGGCGAAGTCGTTGATCGCGCCGCCCTCGGTCTTCCACTTCGTCAGGATCTCGAGGTACGTGCCCTCGGACTCCAGCTGCTTGAGCGCCTCGACGATGGCCTCACCGAACGCGGTGTCCTCCTTCTTGAGGACGTAGCCGTACGGGGCCGAGTCGTACTGCTCACCGAGCAGCTCGAGCTGGCCACCGGTCAGGTCGACCGCGGCGATGGCCGGCGGGAGGTCGACGAGCATGGCGTCGGCCTTGCCCGACTGAACGCTGGCGGTCACCTTGGCCTGGTCGGCGTCGACGAGGACGTTGATCTCCGGCTTGCCGGCATCCGTGCACGCCTTCTGGCGGGCGGGCAGGTCGACGTCGGCCTGCACGGTGCCCTTCTGCACGGCCACGGTCTTGCCGCACGCGTCGTCGGGGTTGATGGCCTTCGGGTTGCCCTTCTGGGTCACCCACTGGGTGCCGGCCTTGAAGTAGCTGACCATCGTGGCCTGCGCCATGCGCTCGTTGTTCACCGTGAAGCTCGAGACACCGACGTCGTACTTGCCGCTCTGGACGCCGAGGATGATCGCGTCGAAGGCGGAGGGAACCCACTCGGTCTTGACCCCGAACTTGGCCATGACCGCGTCGAAGAGGTCGACGTCCATGCCGATGACGGTCTTGCCGTCGGCGTCGAGGAACTCGTTGGGCTGGTAGGTGGCGTCGGTGCCGATCTTGATGACGCCGGCGCTCTTGATGCTCTCGGGGAGCTTGGCGACCAGGGCCTCGTCGACGGTCGGGGCGCTCGTCGACGCTTCGGGAGTGGCGCTCGCGTCACCCTCGGAGAGGGAGTCGGAACCACAGGCGGTCAGGGCGAGGGCGGTCGAGGCGACGGCGGCCAGGGCCAGCGCGCGGGTGCGGAACATGTGCGTCCTTTCACGGGGGCGTGCCGCAGGGGTGCGACGCGGCACGGGGGTACGAGGGCGATACTGCCACCGCCGGGCCCTGCGCACGTCACGCCTCGGTAACAACATGCGCAACGGATTCCGTGGTCCGGGGACGCGACGGGGGTCACACCGTGGACCCTGTGCTGGACCCGGCGAGCGTGTCATGATGGCGCGCAGCGCAGCCACCCCCGCGCCCTGCGAGCCGTTCGGAACCTCACCCCTTCCCCGGATGCCGCGCCGCCCACCGTCGTCGTGGGCGCTTCCACCCCCCGCGCGTCTGCTTCTGACGCGTCGCCCCGAAGGAGCTGCCTCCCATGGCTGCGTCGCCCCTCGTCCCCTTCGTCGACCCGGAGAGCCCGGTCTTTCGTGCTCACGAGGGCGGCAAGCTCGGGGTACACGCGACCAAGCCGTTGCGCGACCGGGACGACCTCTCGCTGCTCTACACGCCCGGCGTCGCCGAGGTGTCGCTGGCCATCGCGGCCGACCCCTCCCTGTCGAGCCGGTACACCGCACGCGGCAACACCGTGGCCGTCATCAGCGACGGCACGGCGGTGCTCGGTCTCGGCGACATCGGCCCGCTCGGGGCCATGCCGGTCATGGAGGGCAAGGCGGTGCTGTTCAAGCACTTCGCCGGCATCGACGCGGTGCCGGTGGTCATGGAGACGGGCACGGTCGACGAGCTCGTCGACGCCATCGCCCGCATCGCGCCGTCATACGGAGGCATCAACCTCGAGGACATCTCGGCCCCGCGCTGCTTCGACATCGAGGAGCAACTCAAGGAGCGCCTCGACATCCCCGTCTTCCACGACGACCAGCACGGCACGGCGATCGTCGTCCTCGCGGGGCTGCTGAACGCCGTGCGAGTGCTGGACCGTCGCCTGCCCGAGCAGCGGGTCGTCGTCTCCGGGGCGGGTGCGGCCGGGGTCGCCGTGACCAAGCTGCTCCAGCGTGCCGGCGTGCGCGACGTCGTCGTCTGTGACTCGCGCGGCATCATCTCACCGTCCCGCCAGGACCTCACCGGCCACAAGAGCCGGCTGGCGGCCTCGACCAACCCACGCGGCCTCTCGGGCCGGATCAGCACCGCCCTGACCGGCGCCGACGTCTACATCGGGGTGTCCGGTGGCACCGTCCCGGAGGACGAGGTGGCTCTCATGGCGCCGGGCGGCATGATCTTCGCGCTCGCCAACCCGACGCCTGAGGTGCACCCGGACGTCGCGCACCGGCACGCGGCCATCGTGGCCACCGGCCGCTCGGACTTCCCGAACCAGATCAACAACGTGCTGGCCTTCCCCGGGATCTTCCGTGGCGCCCTGGACTCCGGAGCCCCCCGGATCACCGAGGCGATGAAGCTCGCGGCCGCCCACGCGATCGCTGACCTCGTCGAGGAGCCGAGTGCCGAGTGCATCGTGCCCTCGGTGTTCCAGGAGGGCGTCACCGACTCCGTTGCCTCAGCCGTGGTGGCCCTGGCCAGGAGCGGCAGGTGAGCTGACCCGGGTGGTGAGCGGACGGCATCCGGACCAGGGATGCCGTCCGTCCGCCGTCAGCGGGGGCGTTCGGCGAGGGTGGCCGCCCAGGCCGTGCACGCGGCGTAGGTCGGGAGGAGGCCGGATGCCGCCGCGTCGGCGAGGGTCGGGGCCGCCTCGTCCTTGGCCGACAGCAGCGGCTCGATGCCGTCGGGCAGGGTGAGGCCGACCTCGGCGTCCAGCGGGTGGATGCCGTGCTCGCCGGTCGGGTTGTAGGTGGCCGTGCAGAGGTACATGGCCGTGGTGTCGTCCTCGAGCGCGCAGAACGCGTGCCCCAGCCCCTCGGAGAGGTACACCGCCCGCCGGTCGGTGGTGTCGAGGGTGACCGCTTCCCACTGCCCGAACGTGGGGGAGCCCACCCGCACGTCGATGACGTAGTCGACGAGGGACCCGGTCAGGGCCGTCACGTACTTGCCCTGCCCGGGGGGGACGTCGGCGAAGTGGATGCCACGGACCGTGCCCCGCGCCGAGACCGAGACGTTGGTCTGCACGATGTCCGGCCGGTGCCCGAGGTGCTCGGCGAGGCGGTCGCCACGGAAGGATTCGAGGAAGACCCCCCGGTCGTCGGGGAACTGCCGCGGGGTGACGACGAAGGCGCCAGCGATGGACAGCGGCTCGATGTGCATCAGGAGCCCGACCGTCCCCGCGCGAGGCAGGCGTGCAGGTAGGTCCCGTACCCCGACTTCAGGAGGTCGTCACCGAGGGCGGCGAACGCCTCGTCGTCGATCCAGCCGGCCCGCCAGGCGATCTCCTCGACGCAGCCGATCTTGTAGCCCTGCCGGGCCTCGACGACGTGGACGAACTGGCTGGCGTCCATCAGGCCCTCGAAGGTGCCGGTGTCGAACCACGCCGTGCCGCGGGGTAGCACGGTCACGGTGAGGTCGCCGCGGCGCAGGTAGGTCTCGTTGACCGCAGTGATCTCCAGCTCACCTCGGGGGCTGGGCTTGAGGCTGCGCGCGATCTCGACGACGTCGTTGTCGTAGAAGTACAGGCCCGGCACGGCGTACTCCGAGCGGGGGTTCTCGGGCTTCTCCTCGATGGAGAGCACGGTTCCGTCGGTGGCGAACTCGACGACGCCGTAGGCCGAGGGCTCGCTCACGTGGTAGGCGAAGATGTGGCCCCCGCGCACGTCGGTGAGCGAGCGCAGCGCGGTGCCGAGGCCGGTGCCGTGGAAGATGTTGTCGCCGAGCACGAGGGCGACCGAGTCGCTGCCGATGAAGTCCGCGCCGATGACGAAGGCCTGGGCGAGCCCGTCGGGGCTCGGCTGCACGGCGTACGACAGCTCGATGCCCCAGGCGCTGCCGTCGCCGAGGAGGCGCTGGAACTGCTCGAGGTCCTGCGGGGTCGTGATGAGCAGGACCTCGCGGATCCCGGCCATCATCAGCGTCGACAGCGGGTAGTACACCATCGGCTTGTCGTAGACCGGCATGAGCTGTTTCGAGATGCCCCGGGTGATCGGGTGCAGTCGCGTGCCGGAGCCGCCGGCGAGGATGATGCCCTTCATGGGCCCGAGCCTAGTCGGCGGGGCCGACGGCGCGCGGGCCACTACCCTTGGCGCCATGAAGGTCCTCGTCACCGGCGGCGCCGGGTTCATCGGCAGCAACTTCGTCCACCTCACCCTCGCGACCCGTCCCGACGTGCAGGTCACGGTGCTCGATGCCCTCACCTACGCCGGGTCGACGGACTCGCTGTCCGGGGTCGGCGACCGGGTGACGTTCGTCGAGGGGGACGTCGCGGATGCCGCTGTCGTCGACCCGCTCGTCGCCGACGCCGACGTGGTCGTGCACTTCGCCGCCGAGTCGCACAACGACAACTCGCTCGAGGACCCGAGCCCGTTCGTGCGCACCAACCTCATCGGCACCTTCACCTTGCTCGAGGCAGCCCGCCGGCACGACGTGCGCTACCACCACATCTCCACCGACGAGGTCTACGGCGACCTCGAGCTCGATGACCCGAAGAAGTTCACCGAGGACACCCCGTACAACCCGAGCTCGCCCTACTCCTCGACCAAGGCCGGCTCCGACCTGCTCGTGCGGGCGTGGGTGCGCTCGTTCGGTCTGCGCGCGACGATCTCGAACTGCTCGAACAACTACGGCCCGCGGCAGCACGTCGAGAAGTTCATCCCGCGCCAGATCACCAACGTCCTCGACGGGGTCCGGCCCAAGCTCTACGGCGCCGGACTCAACGTGCGCGACTGGATCCACGTCGACGACCACAACGAGGCGGTCTGGACGATCATCGACAAGGGCGTCATCGGCGAGACCTACCTCATCGGGGCCGACGGTGAGGTCAACAACCGCGACGTCGTGCGGATGATCCTCGAGCTGATGGGCCAGGAGCCCGACGCGTACGACCACGTGACCGACCGGGCCGGGCACGACATGCGGTACGCCATCGAGGCGGGTCGGCTGCGCTCCGAACTCGGCTGGTCGCCCCGCTACGAGAGCTTCCGCGACGGTCTTGCCGCGACGATCGAGTGGTACCGCGAGAACGAGGCGTGGTGGCGCCCGCAGAAGGACGCCACCGAGGCCAGGTATGCCCGCACCCAGAAGGTCGTGGCCCCCTGATGGCTCGCTGGTTCGTCGCCGGTGCCGCAGGCATGCTCGGTCAGGACCTGTGCGCGGTCCTCGAGGACGCCGGGCACGTGGTCACCCGAGGTGACCTCCCCGGCCTCGACATCCTCGACCCCGCCCAGTGTGCCGAGCAGGTGGCCGGACACGACGTCGTCGTGAACTGCGCCGCGTACACCGCGGTGGATGCCGCTGAGAGCGACGAGGCCCGAGCCTTCGCCGTCAACGCGGTCGGTGCCGCGAACCTCGCCACCGCGGCCGAGCGGGCGGGCGCCGCCATGGTCCAGATCTCGACCGACTACGTCGTCGCCGGTTCGGGCGACGAACCGTACGCCGCCGACGCACCCGTCGCCCCGGCGTCCGCCTACGGCCGCACCAAGGCCGCGGGGGAGTGGGCGGTTCGCGCGAACTGCTCGCGCTCGTGGATCGTGCGCACCGCCTGGCTCTACGGCGCCGGCGGCAAGAACTTCCCGGCGACGATGCAGCGACTGGCCGGTGAGCGCGAGACCCTGACCGTCGTGGCCGACCAGGTCGGGCAACCGACGTGGACCGTCGACCTCGCTGAGGCCATCGTGAGGATCGTCGACGCAGGCGCCCCCTTCGGCATCTGGCACGGGACGTCGTCCGGCGAGTGCTCGTGGTTCGACCTGGCGCGTGCGGTGTTCGAGGAACTCGGCCTGGACCCGCAGCGGGTGACACCGATCGCGACCGAGGACTTCCCGCTGCCGGCGCCGCGACCGGCGTACAGCGTGCTGTCGCATGACATGTGGGAGACGGCCGGCGTGCAGCCCTTGCCGCATTGGCGCGATGCCCTGCACCGGTCGGCCCCGACGGTCCTGGCGCCCAGAACGCGTTCCGTGTGACCCGGAACGGGGCGCAGGATGCGGCGGGGTCGTAGGGTCAGGTCATGCTCGCCGTGACCTGCACCAGCCAGTCGATGTCCGACCCCCTGACCGGCCTGACCGTCGGTGAACGGCCCGAGCCGAGTGTCCCCGACGGGTGGACCACGGTGCGGCTGCGCACTGCGGCGCTCAACCACCACGACGTGTGGTCCTTGCGCGGGGTGGGGCTGCCTGCCGACCGACTGCCGATGGTGCTCGGGTGTGACGGTGCGGGGGTCGACGCCGACGGCAACGAGGTGCTCGTGCACGCGGTCGTCTCCTCCCCCGGGTGGGCCGGCGACGAGACGCTCGACCCGCGGCGCAGCCTGCTCTCCGAGGTGTACGACGGCACGCTCGCGGAGGTCGTCGCGGTGCCAGCCCGCAACCTCGTCCCAAAACCCGCAGGGCTGTCCTGGGAGCATGCGGCCTGCCTGCCCACCGCGTGGCTCACGGCCTACCGGATGCTGTTCACGAACGCAGACGTCCAGCCCGGTTCGACCGTGCTCGTCCAGGGGGCCGCCGGTGGCGTGGCCACCGCTCTGGTGCAGCTGGGCTCGGCTGCCGGACTGCGCATGTGGGTCACCAGCCGCGACGAGGCTCGCGGTGAGCAGGCGCTCGCCCTGGGTGCCGACCAGGCGTTCTCGAGCGGCGCCCGCCTCCCCGAGCGGGTCGACGCCGTCATGGAGACCGTCGGCGCCGCGACGTGGTCGCACTCCGTCAACAGCCTGCGCCCCGGGGGCACCATCGTCATCTCCGGCGCGACCTCGGGGGACGCACCGGCCAAGGCCGAGCTGACCAAGATCTTCTTCAAGCAGCTCCGCGTCGTCGGGTCGACGATGGGCACGCGTGACGAGCTCGAACGGCTGTCCCGGTTCGTCGTCGACGCCGGCATCGAGCCGCTCGTGGACTCCGTGCTGCCGCTCGCGGATGCCCGGGAAGGTTTCGAGGCGATGGTGGCCGGGCGGGTGAGCGGCAAGGTCGTCTTCACGATCTGATCACACCCGGTCACACGCGAGGCTACTCAGCGGTAACCTGAGGCGTTCCCACCCCATGCCTGCCATCAGGAGCCATCGTGAACGCGACGTCCACCGAGCACACGGTGACCCTGCACGGGCACACCTTCTCCTACAGCGACAGCGGCAGCGGCCCGGCACTGCTGTTCATCCACGGCCTGCTCGGGAGCCAGCGCCAGTGGACCCACCTCGTCGACCGGCTCGACGAGGACCACCGCGTCATCGTCCCGGACCTGTTCGGCCACGGTGAGTCGGCAAAGCCGATGGGGGACTACTCCCTCGGGGCACATGCTGCGACCCTTCGCGACCTTCTGGATCGCCTCGAGATCGAGCAGGTGACGCTCGTCGGGCACTCGCTGGGCGGCGGCATCGCCATGGTGTTCTCCTACCTGTTCCCCGAGCGGGTCGATCGGCTCGTGCTCGTGGCCAGTGGTGGGCTCGGGCGCGAGGTCAGCCCCCTGCTGCGCTCGGCCACCCTCCCGGGCGCTGAGTACGTGCTGCCGGTCATCGCGTCCGGGTGGATGCGCGACCGCCTGGCCTCGGCCGGCCGCGCCCTGCAGAAGGTCGGGGTGCACCCGGGCTCCGACATCACCCAGGTGTGGCATGGCTTCACCTCCCTCGGTGACGCTGACACCCGCCGGGCCTTCCTCGCCACGACCCGCGCGGTCATCGACCCCGGTGGCCAGAGCGTCACGGCCCACGACTACCTGCCTGAGGTCGCCCCCACGCCCACCCTCGTGGTCTGGGGCACCAAGGACCGGATGATCCCCGCGTGGCACGCGGCATCGGCGACGACGTCCATCCCCGAGTGCCGGGTCGAGCTGTTCCAGGGGGCGGGGCACTTCCCGCACCTCGACGACCCCGACCGGTTCGCCGACCTGGTGCGCGAGTTCGTCACCCTGCCTGCGTGAGCGCGAGCGTCAGGAGATCTGCAGCCACGGGCCCCAGCCGTGGTGCAGCACGAGCCACGCGATGAGGCCGTAACCGGCCTGCCCTGGGTGGTGGGCGACCCGGCTCGCAGCCAGGTCGGTTCGCCACTGGTCGTGGCCGGCCAGCGGGGTGAACGAGTCGACGAACGGGACGTCGCGTCGACCGCACACGTCGGCCTGCGCCTCGACGAGCACCTCGAGTCGGGAGTTGAGGTCGGCGTCGTCGGTCGGCGGGGGGCTGACGACGAACGTGCCGACCCCCGCGGTCGCCGCGTCATCGAGCAGGTTCGCCAGGTTGAGCCGGTGCCGGGCGAGGGAGATGCCCTGGAGCACGTCGTTGGTGCCGACGGAGACGACGATGCGCCGCTCGCTGCGACCCGACCACCGTGACGGGACCTCGGTGGTCCACCGGTGCAGGACGTCGGCGGAGGTGTCGCCGCGCACCCCCAGGTTGTAGGCCGTGAGCTCGAGGTCGGGATGCTGCGTGCGGCCGACCACCCGGGTCACCCACCCCTGACCCTTCGGGTCCCCGACACCCGCGACGAGCGAGCCACCGAGGAAGACCAGGGCGAGGTCGCGCGGACCTTCAGCGACCACCTGGGCCTCGGCGCTCGGCCGGAACTCGATGGGGGCCTGGCCCTCGTCGGGCAGTTCGTACGACATCAGCGGGTCACTCGTCCTCATCGTCCAGTCGGGCCAGCCAGGTGGCCAGCCGCTCCACGGGCACCTCGAAGTCCGGGTGGAGGTCGACGAACGTGCGCAACTGCTCCGCCAGCCAGTCGAACGTGACCTCCTCGTCGCCGCGCCGGGTCTGGAGCTCCTCGATACCACGGTCGGTGAAGTACACGCTGTGAGGTTACCCGCCCGCAGCCGGACGCCGTGCGCCCGGGCGGCGCACGGCATCCGGCGTGTCGACCCTCAGCGGTCGAAGGCGCGGGCGATCAGGTCGGCCTGCTCGATCTGGTGCTTCTTCGTCGATCCGGTCGCCGGAGAGGCGGATGCCGGGCGGCACACCACCGTGGGCAGCCGGTTCTCACCGAGTGCCTGGAGGGCCTCGGGCAGGTTGAGCGCGAGGAACGGCCAGGCACCCTGGTTCTTCGGCTCGTCCTGGACGATGACGATCTCGGCGTTCGGGTACTTCGCCAACTGCTCGGCGAGGTCGGCGGCGGGCAGCGGGTAGTACTGCTCCAGGCGCAGGATCGCTGTCGAGGTGTCACCGCGCTGCTCGCGTTCGGCGAGCAGGTCGTAGACGACCTTGCCGGCGGCGATGAGCACGCGGGTCACCTCGCCGGAGGTCGCGCCCTCCCGGTCGGCCATGACCGGCTGGAAGCCGCCGGTGGTGAAGTCCTCCGGGGCCGAGCTCGCGGCCTTCAGGCGCAGCATCGACTTCGGCGTGAAGACGATGAGCGGGCGGCGGGGGCGGGCGTAGGCCTGACGACGCAGCAGGTGGAAGTAGGACGCCGGGGTCGAGGGGTAGGCCACCGTCATGTTGCCCTCGGCGCACATCGTGAGGAAGCGCTCGATGCGGGCCGAGGAGTGGTCCGGACCCTGTCCCTCGTAGCCGTGGGGGAGCAGCAGGACCACCGAGGACCGCTGGCCCCACTTCTGCTCCGAGCTCGAGATGAACTCGTCGACGATGGTCTGGGCGCCGTTGAAGAAGTCGCCGAACTGGGCCTCCCACAGCACGAGGGCGTCGGGCCGCTCGACCGAGTAGCCGTACTCGAAGCCCATTGCCGCGAACTCCGACAGCAGGCTGTCGTAGACCCAGAACTTGCCCTGGCCCTCACCGAGGTAGAGCAGCGGAGTCCACTCGGCGGCGTTCTCCTTGTCGATGAGCACCGCGTGGCGCTGGACGAAGGTGCCGCGGCGGCTGTCCTGGCCAGCGAGGCGCACGGGGGTGCCGTCGATGAGGAGGGAACCGAAGGCGAGCAGCTCACCGGTGCCCCAGTCGATCCCACCCTCTCGGGTGCTCGTGGCGCGCTTCTCGAGCATCTGCTTGAGCTTGGGGTGCACGGTGAACCCGGCCGGGATGTCGATGAAGGCGTCGCCGAGGCGGGTGAGCATCTCCGGGCTGATCGCGGTGTGCGTCGAGGAGTGCTTGGTGCGGTCGGCGCCGCGGGTCTGTGCCGCCGGCGGCTCCAGACCGGTGTGGCCCTCGACGTCGGTGCCCGAGTACGCCGTGTCGGCCGGCTCGGCCTCGGCTTCCTTCAGCGCCGCCTTGGTCTCGACGAAGACCCGCTCGAGCTGTTGCTGGTAGTCGCGCAGCACCACGCCGGCATCCTCGACGGTGATGTCGCCACGGCCGATGAGGGACTCGGTGTAGAGCTTGCGGACGCTGCGCTTGGCCTCGATGAGGTTGTACATCAGCGGCTGGGTCATCGACGGGTCGTCGCCCTCGTTGTGACCGCGGCGGCGGTAGCAGACCATGTCGATGACGACGTCCTTGCGGAACTCCTTGCGGAACTCGTAGGCGAGCTCGGCCACGCGCACGCAGGCTTCGGGGTCGTCGCCGTTGACGTGGAAGATCGGCGCCTGGATCATCCGGGCCACGTCGGTGGAGTACGTCGAGGACCGTGACGAGCTCGGCGAGGTGGTGAAGCCGACCTGGTTGTTGATGACGACGTGCACCGTTCCGCCGGTGCGGTAGCCGCGCAGCTGCGAGAGGTTGAGCGTCTCGGCGACGACTCCCTGCCCAGCGAAGGCGGCGTCACCGTGCAGGAGCACCGGCAGGACGGTGAAGTCCTCACCCGCGAGGTTGAGGCGGTCCTGCTTGGCCCGCACGATGCCTTCGAGCACCGGGTTGACGGCCTCGAGGTGGGAGGGGTTGGCGGCGAGGTAGACCTTGGTGGTCGAGCCGTCCTCGCCGGTGAAGGTGCCCTCGGTGCCGAGGTGGTACTTCACGTCACCCGACCCCTGCACCGAGCGGGGGTCCTGCTTGCCCTCGAACTCACGGAAGATCTGCCCGTAGGACTTGCCCGCGATGTTGGCGAGGACGTTCAGGCGGCCGCGGTGCGGCATCCCGATGCAGACCTCGTGCAGCTTGTCCTCGGCGGCTCGTGAGAGCACCCGGTCGAGCAGCGCGATGACGGACTCGCCACCTTCGAGGGAGAAGCGCTTCTGCCCGACGAACTTGGTCTGCAGGAAGGTCTCGAACGCCTCGGCCGCGTTCAGGCGGCGAAGGATGCGCAGCTGCTCCTCACGGGTGGTCTTGGCGTAGCCCACCTCGATCTTCTGCTGGATCCACGTGCGCTGCTCCGGGTCCTGGATGTGCATGTACTCCACGCCGATGGTGCGGCAGTACGAGTCGCGCAGGATGCCCAGGATCTTGCGCAGCTTCAGGAACGACTGGCCGCCGAAGCCACCGGTCGCGAAAGTGCGGTCGAGATCCCACAGCGTCAGGCCGTGGGTCGTGACGTCGAGGTCCTCGTGGCGGCGCTGCTTGTACTCCAGCGGGTCGGTGTCGGCCATGAGGTGGCCGCGCACGCGGTAGGCGTGGATGAGTTCCTGGACGCGCGCGACCTTGTTGATGTCGTCGTCGTGCGAGGTGTCGACGTCCTGCACCCAGCGGATCGGCTCGTAGGGGATGCGCAGGCTCTCGAAGATCTCGTCGTAGAAGCCGTGCTCGCCGAGCAGCAGTGAGTGCACGATGCGCAGGAAGTCGCCGGACTGGGCGCCCTGGATGATGCGGTGGTCGTAGGTGCTGGTCAGCGTGAGGATCTTGCTCACGGCGTTGCGGTTGAGCGTCTCCAGGCTCGCGCCGGCCCACTCGGCCGGGTACTCGAGTGCACCGACGCCGATGATCGTGCCCTGGCCCTGCATGAGCCGCGGCACCGAGTGCACCGTGCCGATGGTGCCCGGGTTGGTCAGCGAGATCGACGTGCCCTGGAAGTCCTCGACCGTCAGCTTGCCCGCACGGGCCTTCTTGACCATCTCCTCGTAGGCGGTCCAGAAGTGGGCGAAGTCCATCGTCTCGGCGGCCTTGATCGACGGCACGAGCAGGCTGCGGGTGCCGTCGGGCTTGGCCAGGTCGATGGCCAGACCGAGGTTGACGTGCGCCGGGGTGATCAGCACCGGCTTGCCCGCGCCGTCGTGGCCGAAGCCGTTGTTCATCGCGGGCATGACGCCCAGTGCCTTGACGAGTGCGTAGCCGATGATGTGGGTGAAGCTCACCTTGCCGCCGCGGCTGCGGGCGAGGTGGTTGTTGATGACGATGCGGTTGTCGATGAGCAGCTTCGCCGGGACCGCTCGCACCGACGTCGCGGTGGGCACCTCGAGCGAGGACTCCATGTTGGTGACGACCCGGGCGCTCGCCCCGCGGATCGGGGTCTGGGCCGCGTCGCCGAGTGGACCCGAGGCCTGGGGCGCGGCCGCCTCGCGAGGCTTGGGCGTGGATGCCGCAGGCGCGGGCTCGCTGCGGGCGGGCGCGGGGGCAGGCGCGGATGCCGCGGGCGCGGCTGCCGCTGCAGGCGCGGGCGCCGCTGCGGGTGGGGGAGTGGCGGCCTTGGCAGCCGGCGCCGAACCGTTGGCAGGCGGTGCGGCGGGCGGGGCCGCAGGAGCCGGTGCGGCGGCAGCCGGAGCAGCGGGAGCAGCAGCAGCCGGCGCGGCACGGGTGGCCGCGGCCGCGGCGCCCCGACCCAGCGCGGCCTCACCCGGTGCGTAGTCCTTGAAGAAGTCCCACCACGCTCGGTCGACGCTGTTCTTGTCCTTTTGGTATTGCTCGTACAGCTCGTCGACCAGCCATTCGTTGGGTCCGAAGGTCGTGAGGGGGTCGCTGGACGGGGACTGCTCGGCCACGGAGGATGCGCCTCTTTCTGGGCTCGGCTCTGAGGGTGGTCCGGCCTAGGGTATCCCCGCTCCCGGGGCGACAGCGGCCCGAAAGGATGAGCGGTTGACCACGTGCGACGGCCGGTATGCCGCACGGGCGGCATACCGGCCGTCGCACCGGTGCTGACGGGTCTCAGCTGATGTCGGCCCGGGTCGTGCGCCAGATGCCGAACCCGGAGAGGAGCGCGGCGTACCCGGCCAGCACCAGCGCGGCTGCCCACCACTCGAGCCGGACCTCGTCGGGTGATGACTGCACCGCGTTGACCACGGCATTGGTGGCGGACGTCGGCATGTACTGGACGATGTTCTCTCGGCCGAACTCCCAGAAGGTCATCGCGAAGTTCAGCAACGGCTCCACGATCCAGGCGACACCGATGCCGATGAGCAGCGCCGCGACCTGGTTGGGGATGAGGATGCCGATCCCCAGCCCGATCAGCGCCCACAACCCGAGCACGAGCAGGCTCAGGGCGAGTGCCCGCAGCACTGCCGTCGACGGGAACGGGTCCTGCCCTCGAAGGTTGAGGATGATCGCGCCGACGCTGACCGACCCGAGCAGGCTGATGAGGCCGTAGACGACGCCGATGCCGAGCAGGGCCACCACCTTGGCGAGCATGGCCTTGAGGCGCTTGGGTGTGGACAGCAGGGTCGACGTGATCGTCTTGTGGCGGTACTCGGCACCGATCTGCAGCACGCCGATGGTGAGCAGGAGCAGGTAGCCGACACCCAGTCCGCCCAGGTAGACCGAGTTCGCGATCTGGGTGGCGTCGCCGGTCGGGGCGCCGGGGGTCCCCTCGAGCGCGGCCTCGCTCGTCAGGAGGAACCCGAACAGGGCGGCGAAGGCGGCGCCGGCGAGGAAGATGCCGACGGCCATGCCCCACCAGAGACGGGTCGTGAAGAACTTGCGGAACTCGCTGCGGATCGCGGGGATCATAGGTTCGCCCCTTCCCGGCCGATGACGGCATCCTGCTCGGCAGGTGCACCGACCCCGTGGACCTCGTTGCGGTTGGTGCCCTCGGTGAGCTGGAAGAACAGGGCCTCGAGGTCGGCCTTGCTCGGCTGGAGACCGTAGATCGGCAACCCGGCCCGCAGGGCGACGTCACCGATGAGGCGCAGGTCCGTGGTGTCGGCGAGGAGCGTCCCGTCGGCGTCGATGGTGCTCGTGACGTCGGCGACGCGAAGCGCGCCGGCGAGCCGGCCGGCATCCGAGGTCTTCACGACGGCGCCCCGGGTGCCCTCGAGGTCGGCGATCGAGCCCGAGCGGACGAGCCGGCCGTTGGCGATGATGACGACCTCGTCGACGGTCTGCTGCACCTCGGTCAGCAGGTGGCTGGAGACGAGGATCGTCTTGCCCTCGCTGCTGAGGTGGCGCAGGAACCCGCGCAGCCAGCGGATGCCCTCGGGGTCCAGACCGTTGGACGGCTCGTCGAGGACGAGCACCTTCGGGTCGCCGAGCAGCGCTGCTGCCAGGCCGAGGCGCTGGCGCATGCCCATGCTGTACTCACCCGCGCGCTTGCGGGCCGCGGCGGGGATACCGGTGAGCTCGAGCAGCTCGTCGACGCGCTTGAGGGGGATCGAGCCGGCGTCGGCCAGCACGCGCAGGTGGTCGCGGCCGCTGCGGCCCGGGTGGAAGTTCGTGGCCTCTAGCGCCGCCCCCACGGTGCCCAGGGGGTTCGGCAGGTCGACGTACCGGTGCCCGTCGATCGTGGCCGTGCCGCTGGTGGCCTTCACGAGGCCGAGGATCATTCGCAGGCTGGTGGTCTTGCCGGCGCCGTTGGGCCCGAGGAAGCCGGTGATCCGGCCGGGCTCGACGTCGAAGCTGAGGTCGTCGACGGCGACGAAGGACCCGAAGCGCTTCGTGAGCCCCCGGACCTCGATTCGTGCACCGTCGCTGGTGGTGGCGCTCATCCGCGCACTCGTGGTGTCATGCCTCGATCCTGTCAGGCTCACGTGGCGAGGGGGTCAACCCGGCGGTGGAACCGGGTCCACCTCGCGGTGGAGCGGTGTCCCGGGATTCCGGGCGAGGGTCCCTGCTCGCCTACGATGGCGCGACTATGACCGAATGGTTGCTGCTGCTCCTCGGCGTCGTCCTCACGGTCGGCACCGCCTTCTTCGTGGCGGCGGAGTTCTCGCTCGTCGCCCTCGACCGGCCCACCGTGCAGAAGGCCGTCGACGCCGGTGAGAAGGGGGCCCGGTCCGTCCTCACCTCGCACCGGCAGCTCTCCACGCAGCTGTCCGCGTGCCAGCTCGGCATCACGCTGACCACGCTCATCCTCGGCTTCATCGCGGGCCCGTCCATCGGTGCCCTGCTCACCGGGCCGCTGAGCAGCCTCGGCCTCAGCGAGGCCGTCGCCGCGTCGACGGCCTCGGTGCTGGCCATGGTCATGGCGACGCTGTTCTCGATGATCGTCGGCGAGATGGTGCCCAAGACGCTCGCCATCTCCCTGCCGCTGGCGACCGCGAAGATCTCCGCCGCGCCGGTGCGGTGGTTCGGCATCTCGATGAAGCCGATGATCGCCCTGCTCAACGGGGTCGCGAACCGCACCCTGCGCGCGCTCGGCATCGAGCCGCAGGAAGAGCTCTCCGCCGCCCGCAGCCCTGCCGAGCTGGCATCGCTCATCCGGTCCTCCGCCGAGGCGGGCACGCTCGACGTCGGCACCGCGAGGCTCGTCACGGCATCGCTCGGTTTTGCCGATCAGACCGCCGCCGACGTCATGACGCCGCGCTCGCGGGGAACCTCGATCGATCGGGTGGCGACCGCGGCTGAGCTGGTGGCCCTGGCCCGTCGCACCGGCCACTCCCGCTTCCCCGTCGTCGGGTCGGACTGGGACGACATCGACGGCATCGTGCACGTGAAGAAGGCCATCGCCGTGCCGTACGACCGTCGCGGCGACGTGCCCGTCTCGGCGCTGATGGTCCCACCCGTGCTCGTCCCCGAGACGCTGCGCCTCGACCCGTTGCTCGTCCAGCTTCGGGAGGGCGGCATGCAGCTCGCCGTCGTCGTCGACGAGTACGGCGGCACGTCGGGCATCGTGACGCTCGAGGACCTCGTCGAGGAGATCGTCGGTGAGGTCAGCGACGAGCACGACCGCTCCCAGACCACGGCGCGGGCCCTGAAGGACGGGTCGTGGACCGTTCCCGGCCTCTGGCGCCCCGACGAGGTGCGCTCGCGGGTCGGGGCCGCCGTGCCCGAGGGTGCGGCCTACGAGACCATCGGCGGGTGGGTCATGGCCGAGCTCGGCCGCGTGCCCATGGTGGGTGACGAGGTCGTCGTCGACGGCTGGACCGTTCGCGTGCTCGACATGGACGGGCACCGGGTCGACCGACTTCGCCTGGCGCCACCCGTGGTGCCACCGGGTGAGGATGCCGTCCGCAGCGGTTCCGCTGCCGCCCGCACCCACGCGGGGGGTGCGGCATGAGTGTGACCACGATCCTGCTCACCGTGGCGCTGCTCGCCGCCAACGCCTTCTTCGTCGGTGCCGAGTTCGCCGCGATGTCCGCCCGCCGCAGCCAGCTCGAGCCCCTCGCCGAGGCAGGGAGCAAGCGGGCACAGACGGCACTGGACGCCATGCAGCACACCGGCATCCTTCTCGCCACGTGCCAGCTCGGCATCACCGTGTGCTCCGTGCTGCTCGGTGCCATCTCGGAGGCTGCGCTGCACCACGCGCTGACGCCGATCTTCGAGGACCTCGGCCTCTCGTCGGTCGTCGCGGACGTCGTGGCTCTCGGCCTGGCCCTCGGCCTCATCGTCTTCCTGCACGTCGTCTACGGCGAGATGATCCCCAAGAACATCTCGATCGCGCGCCCGGAGCGCTCCGCCCTGGCCCTGGTGCCACCGTTGGTGATGGTCTCCAAGATCGTCGCGCCGGTCATCCACGCGATGGACTGGCTGTCCAAGGCGTTGATCCGGCTGTTCGGCGTCGAACCCAAGGACGAGCTGGCCACGGCCTTCACCGCCGAGGAGGTCGCGCACATCCTCAACGAGTCGCGCGACGAAGGGCTGGTCGAGGACGAGCACTACGAGCGGCTCGGCGCGGCGCTGGAGTTCAGCGACAAGGACGCTGCCGACGTTGGTGTGCCCGTGTCGTCCTTGGTGACCGTGGGCCCCGAGGCGACCCCGGCCGACATCGAGCGGCTCGTGGCCAAGCACGGGTTCTCCCGCTTCCCGGTGCGCGACGACGCGGGCGACCTCGGTGGCTACCTGCACCTCAAGGACGTGCTGTACGCCGACGAGTCGGAGCGGGGCGAGCCGGTTCCGGCCAAGCGCGTGCGCCGGATGGCCAACGTCCGCCGCGACGACGAGGTCGAGATGGTGCTCGGGGTCATGCAGGCCACCGGCTCGCACCTGGCCCGGGTCGTCGCGGCCGACGGCTCGGTCGTGGGGGTGGTGTTCCTCGAGGACGTCATCGAGGAGCTCGTCGGCGAGGTCTCGGACGCCTCGCAGCGCTGACC
>JAGNQK010000141.1 GCA_017989115.1 Dermatophilaceae bacterium
GGTCGCGCGCGCCGGGAGGGTGAGGCGGACGGTGACGGAGTTGGCGATGGAGGGGCTCGACGGCATACCGGTGATTGAACCTCCTACCGACAGGTAGATCGGAATCTGCGTCCATGTCGATCCGGTCGGCCTACAGTGACGCCCATGTTCGACCACGTGGAAGTGACCGGAACCGGTTCGGCGAGCGCCGTCCCCGACGTCGTCGTCCTCGACGCACGGGTCAGCTGTGATGCCCCGGACGTCGCGGGCGCGCTGGCGAAGGCGTCGGAGCGAGTATCCGCAGCCCTCGCCGCCGCGAGCGAGGCCGGGGTGGCCGCCGCCGACCGGCAGAGCACCGGCATGGGGGTGAACTCGCGGTGGGACCACGAGGGCCGAGGGGTCATCGGCTACAGCGCGTACCAGAGCCTGCGCCTGCTCGTGCGTGACCGCGACGGGGTCGGCGACCTGATCAGCGCCTTGGCGCGGGCGGCCGGCGACTCCTTCGGGCTGGACGGCGTGCGCCTCGAGGTCGCGGAGAAGGCACCGCTGGTGGAGCAGGCGCGCGCCGCGGCGTTCGCGGATGCCGTCCGCACGGCCACGCAGTACGCGCAGCTCGCGGGGCGCCCCCTGGGGCAGGCGGTCAAGGTCATCGAGGGTGGCAGCGGCCCGGGCCCGGCACCCAAGATGCGCGCCATGGCGGCGATGGACTCCGTCGGTGGCATGCCGATCGAGGCAGGCGAGAACACCGTGACCGTCACCGTGGCGGTCCGCTTCGGGCTGGGCTGAGCACCGTGGGGTGGGTCGACGCACTCGGGTGGTTCGGCTCGGCGCTGCTCATCTACTCGCTGCTCCAGGCGCGCATCCTGCGGTTGCGCATCCTCAACACGGTGGCGTGCCTGATCCTCATCGTGTTCAACCTGATGATCGGCGTGTGGCCGATGGTCGCGATGAACGTCGTGCTGGCGGCGATCAACCTCTACTTCATCATCAAGCTCCTGCGCGAGCGCACGGACGACCAGGCGTACGCCGTGCTCCCGGTGCGCGAGGACGACGCCTACCTGACGCACTTCCTGCACGTTCACCGGGCGGACATCGACGCCTACTTCCCCGGCTTCACCGGCGGTGTCCCGCACGGCCGACTGACCTACCTCGTGCAGAACGGCGACGAGACGGCCGGGGTGATCGTCGTGCGGGATGCCGGCAACGGCACCGCGCACGTCGAACTGGACTACGTGACCCCGAGATGGCGTGACTTCTCACCGGGCGAGTTCGTCTTCCGGCAGTCGGGGCTGTTCCGGGACCGTGGCTTCACCGAGGTGCTGACCCCGCCCGGGATGGTCGGCCCGTACTACGAGCGGCTCGGCTTCAGCCGCGTCGGTGACCGGTTCCGACTCGCCGTGAGCTGAACGCACCTGAGACGGCGATCACGTCCGCAGGGGCGCCCCCAGGGTGACCTGAACGGGTGGACGGGCCTAGGATGAACAGGTACTACGCGTCGTAGTATCCGCTCACAGGAGGCGCCACGATGGCCCAGGTCCCGTTCGTCCACGACTTCTCCACCGGCAGCATGGACATGAAGGACCTGCTGGGCGGCAAGGGCGCCAACCTCGCGGAGATGACCCGACTGGGCATTCCCGTGCCGCCGGGCTTCACGATCACGACGCAGGCCTGCCGTGCGTTCCTCGAGCTCGGCTCCGTTCCCGCCGAACTGTTCGAGGAGGTCGACGAGCACCTGGCCCGACTGGAGGCCACCATGGGGCGGCGCCTCGGCAACGCCGCCGACCCGCTGCTGGTCTCGGTCCGCTCGGGTGCGAAGTTCTCGATGCCCGGGATGATGGAGACCGTGCTCAACATCGGGCTCAACGACACCTCCGTCGAGGGCCTGGCCGCGCAGACCGAGAACCCCCGCTTCGCCTGGGACTCCTACCGGCGCCTCGTGCAGATGTACGGCAAGACCGTTCTCGACCTCGACGGGGACCGCTTCGAGGACGCCATCGACGCCGCGAAGGCCGCCAAGGGCGTCACCGCGGACGTCGACCTCGACGCCGATGACCTGCGTGCCCTCGTGAGCACGTACAAGTCGATCATCGAACAAGAGGCCTGCTCGCCGTTCCCGCAGGACCCGCGCGCCCAGTTGCACGGCGCCATCGTCGCCGTCTTCAACTCGTGGAACTCGCCCCGTGCGATCCTCTACCGCCGCCGCGAGCACATCCCCACCGACCTCGGCACCGCCGTCAACGTCCAGGCGATGGCGTTCGGCAACCGCGGCTCGGACTCCGGCTCCGGCGTCGCGTTCACCCGGGACCCCTCGACGGGGGCCGTCGGCGTCTACGGCGACTACCTCCCCGACGCCCAGGGTGAGGACGTCGTGGCCGGCATCCGCAACACCCTCCACCTGGCCGACCTGGAAGGCCTGGACAAGGCCAGCTACGACCAGCTTCTCGACATCATGGCCCGCCTCGAAAGCCACTACCGGGACATGTGCGACATCGAGTTCACCATCGAGCGCGGCCAGCTGTGGATGCTCCAGACGCGGGTGGGCAAGCGCACCGCCGAGGCGGCCTTCCGCATCGCGGTCGACCTCGTCGACGAAGGCGTCATCACCGAGGAAGAAGCCCTCCTGCGCGTCACCGGGGACCAGCTCGCGCAGCTGATGTTCCCGCACTTCGACCCGCAGGGTGCCCGCTCGCTGCTCGCGAAGGGCATGAGCGCGTCCCCTGGCGCGGCCGTGGGGGTCGCCGTGTTCGACTCGGAGGCCGCGGTCCGCCTGGCCGACGCCGGCACCCCGGTCATCCTCGTGCGCCGCGAGACCAACCCCGACGACCTGCACGGCATGGTCGCGGCGGCCGGCATCCTCACCAGCCGTGGCGGCAAGACGTCCCACGCGGCGGTCGTAGCCCGCGGTATGGGCCGCACCTGCGTGTGCGGCGCCGAGACCCTCGAGGTCGACACCAGGACCCGGCAGTTCACCACCCCCGACGGCACCGTCGTGCGCGAGGGAGACACGATCTCCATCGACGGCTCCACCGGCGAGATCTTCGCCGGTGAGGTCGCTGTTCGCCCCTCACCCGTCGTGCGGTACTTCGAGGGAACCATGAGCGTCGAGGAGGGTGGCCCGCTCGTGGCCGCCGTCGACCGGCTCATGACGGTCGCGGACCGCCACCGCCGCATGCAGGTGCGGGCCAACGCCGACAACGCCGAGGATGCCGCCCGCGCCCGCCGTTTCGGCGCACAGGGCATCGGCCTGTGCCGCACCGAGCACATGTTCCTCGGTGAGCGGCGCGAGCTCGTCGAGCGCCTCATCCTCGCCGAGGGCCCGGCCGAGCGCCAGGCCGTCTTCGGGGAGCTGCTGCCCCTGCAGCGAGCCGACTTCATCGAGATCTTCGAGGCGATGGACGGGCTGCCGGTCACGGTGCGTCTGCTCGACCCGCCGCTGCACGAGTTCCTCCCCGACTTCACCGAGCTGTCGGTCAAGGTCGCCGTCGCCGAAGCCACCGGCCGTGAGCACGACACCGACTCGCTGCTGCTGCTCGCGGTGCAACGCCTGCACGAGGAGAACCCCATGCTCGGGCTGCGTGGTGTGCGCTTGGGCATCGCGATCCCGGGGCTGTTCGAGATGCAGTCGCAGGCCATCCTCGAGGCGGCCGCGATCGTCGCCGAGCGGGGCGGCCATGCGCGACCCGAGATCATGGTCCCGCTCGTCGGTGCCGTCGAGGAGTTGCGCACCATCCGTCTCGAGATCGACGAGGCCGCGCACGAGGCACGGGTCAAGCACGCCGTCGACCTCGAACACCTCGTCGGCACGATGATCGAACTACCCCGGGCCGCGTTGACGGCCGGGGAGATCGCCCAGGCTGCCGACTTCTTCTCCTTCGGCACCAACGACCTCACCCAGACCACGTGGGGCTTCTCGCGCGACGACGTCGAGTCCAGCTTCTTCTCACGCTACATGGAGGCCGGCATCCTCGGGTCGTCGCCGTTCGAGAACATCGACCGTGACGGCGTCGGGCGACTCGTGCGCATCGGCACCGACGAGGGACGGCGCACCAAGCCGGGGCTCAAGGTCGGCGTGTGTGGCGAGCACGGCGGCGACCCGGCCTCGGTGCACTTCTTCGAGGAGCGCCGGCTCGACTACGTCTCGTGCTCACCGTTCCGCGTTCCGGTGGCGCGGCTCGAGGCGGCCCGGGCTGTGCTGTCCGGCCCGGCGTCCTGAGTTACCCCCTCCCCCTCCCCTCCGGCCGGGCCCGCTCGGCCCGGTCGAGGGTCACCTTGACCCGGTGGCCGGTGATGACCGCGGCGAGCCAGGCCAGGCCGACGAGCCAGCCCGCCATGACATCGGTCAGCCAGTGGTGGCCCAGCCACACCCGGGACAGCCCCATGGCCACGACGAACACGACGACGACTGAGGCGACGAGGATCCTGCTGCGCAGGTGCCGGCGCCCGAGCATCACCAGGTAGGCCGACAGGCCGAGCACGACGGTGGCGTTCAGGGTGTGTCCCGACGGGAACGACGGCGACGTCTCGAGGGGCGGCACCGCGTAGATCACCGGGGGTCGCGCCCGGGCCGTGAGGTCCTTGCCCAGCACGGTGATGAGCACCGACCCGGCTGCGGCGATGAGCATGAGGACCACCGGCAACCAGGACCGGCGACGCACGGCGAGAGTGATGACGATCGCCGCGGCGATGAGCGGCATCCCCACCGTGCCGCCGAGGTCGGTGAAGTGGGTGACCCATTGCTCACTGGCGGGGGTGCGGCTGTTCACGGCGGCCTCGAGGACCGGCTCGTCGAGCGCGGCCAGCCCGTCGTTCTCCACCACCGCCTCGTAGACCTCGGCCGAGAGCACGGTCGCCCCGAGCACGATGGCCCCGCCGATGACCGTCGTGAGGACCAGGGCGAGGTTCGCCAGACTCCAGCGCCAGACGCGGCCGAGCACGATGACGACGCGGGCGATCGCGGCCACGAGGTGCTGGCCGGCCCGGGTGGGCCACTGCCCGAGGTCGCGATCACCGATCCGCTCGAGCTCGGGGGGCCCGCTGCCGGGGTCTGACGAAGGCTGGGGCGTTGTCGCGGCGGGCATACGGGCATTGAACCACCGCGGAATCAGGTGGGCTCACGACAGCTGCCAGGCCGGATCGGTCGACAGGTCGACGTTGAGCCACACGGTGTACCGCTCCGACGCCAGGCTCTCGACGAGCGCGCGGCGCAGCACGTCGATGTCCGCGACGTCCCACGTGCCCGGCGCGACGACGTGGTCGACCTCGACGTAGAGGCGTCCCCCGGTCTTCGTCATCCGGACCACCGGATCGGGCAGGCCCGCCGCCCAACAGGTCTCGAGCACAGCGGCCCGGGCGGGGACCTCGACGTCGGCCGCCGGCCGCATCTCCAACAGCTCACGCGACATGGTGCGCAACAACCTGATCGGGGTCGGCAAGATGGCCAGGCCGATGATCAGCATCAGGACGGGGTCAACGTAGGCCACCGCGACGTCGCGCGCGTCACCGTCGGGCAGCACCGCGACGACGCCGAAGCCCACCAGAATGCCGAAGGACAAGAAGGTGGCGTTTCGCCAGCCGATGAGCTCGGTGCGGACCAGGTCTTCGGTCGACCTCGCGCCGCCCAGCGCCCACCAGAGCGCCAGGCACAGCGCGGTGGACACGGCGGCGTACATCACGGCCGACGACGCCGACGCCTCGTCACCGCCCGAGGCGATGACCATGACCGAGTCGGTGAGGGCAAAGATGATCAGCGCGAGCCTGGCCAGCCCCTGCCCGCCCACCACCAGCGGGATCAGCGACTGGCGACCGTACGGGTACTGAGGCGTCTCGGGACGCGACGCCGCCCGCGCGGCGATCAGGCTCATCACGCTCAGGACCAGACCGATGATCGCCGACACACCGTCGAACACGATGACGCGCGAGCCGGCCAACAGTCCCCACACGACGGCCAGGACTGCGGCGACGAC
>JAGNQK010000142.1 GCA_017989115.1 Dermatophilaceae bacterium
TCTGGGTCTACCGGGGGCAGCCGTCGAACCGGCGCGACCCCGACGGGTACTCACGCAACCAGGCACAGCGCGCCCAGTGGGAACGTGACCCTCGAGTCCACGTGACCCTGCGCCCGCTGAAGTACCGCGTCGAGCGGGACGCCACCGGTCGGCCGGTGCGCGACGTGCACGGCCAAGAGATCGTCATCGAGAAGCGCGAGAAGGGCGTCGACGTGCTGTGTGCTCTGGCGGCCGTGCGCGAGGCCGCTCGCCCCGACATCGACCTCGTAGTCCTCGCCTCCCACGACAGCGATCTCGAACCGGCCATCGAGGCTGTCCTGGAGATGACCGACGCCAAGATCGAGACGTTCGCCTGGCGCCACCCCGAGACGTTCAGCTACCAGCTCGCGCGCAACAACCGGCGCGTGTGGAACACCGCCCTCGACGAGTCGGTGTTCGAGAACTGCCGCGATCGCACGGAGTACTGACCCATGGGCCCATCCGTAACCCCCGCTGCTGAGCAGGCGCCGCGCGAGCGAGCTGCCTACGACCTCAGCCGCACCCCGGACGGCACCTCGTGGACCTCGCGCGAGAACCTCACCGACATCGTCGAACGTGAGCTGCTCGGGCCCCGTGACGGCGACGAGGAAATCCTCGACGTGAGCCCTGAGGTGCCCTACCTCGTCGGCCGCATCGCGCCGGTCCAGCTGCTCGCGCCGGCCGAGGGCACCGGCATCGCAGCGCCGATGATCGACGACGAGGCCGACGACGAGGCCGACCAGATCGGTGACGAGGACAGTGGGTTGCAGGACAGCCCGCTCCAGCGAGGCCTGATGATCCCGGCATCCATGGGGTTGCGCTTCCAGGTGCCGCTCGACCTCGACTCCTTCACGGTGCACGCCTCCTGGGGCACCTACGCCCCGACAAGGGAGGCCCGTGAGGAAGGCGGCGACCAGCCCGGCGCTCGCCCGACCCGCCCGCGCTTTCGCCGCACCCCGCACGACGTGGCGAGGAACATCCAGCTGAACGAGCTGACCGCCGGGCAGTCGCATGACGTGCCGCTCGAGGACACTGTGATCCTGCGGATCGACCGCTACGACGACCTCGCCGCCACCCCGCCCCGAGCCCTCATCGAGGTCGCCCTGTGCAACGACACGATCGCAGCCCAGCCGATCCCCACCCACGTCTGGCTCTACCAGACGCGTCTCGACGTCGATGCGCAGGGAGCCGCCGTCTTCCTGCCGGTGCGCGACGCGCTCGTCGAGACCGAGGTCGACGGCGACCCCGAGCAGCGCCGCCTCGAACTGCAGTACCGCGACCGGTTGGAGTTCGCCGTCGGTCGCACCTGCTCGGTCGACTGGACCGTCCCCGACCCGAGCATCCGTCGGGCTACTGCGGTTCGCACCACCTGGCTGCCGGTCTCGGAGACCCCGCAAACCGATGCCCGACCCGTGCCCGGGTCCGTGACCGACATGACCGTGCTCGCCACGGCATCCGTCGAGGATCTTCGTCGAGGGCTCGAGCCCCTCGCCGACCAGTACGCAGCCTGGCTGGCCGAGCAGCGGAATTCTGCTGCTGCGCTTCCCGAACACCTCCGCCCTGACGCCGACGCCGCGCTCTACGAGGCCGATCGCGTCGCCGAGCAGCTGCGCGACGGCATCCGAGTGCTGCTCGATGACCCGGAGGCGGTGCGCTGCTTCCGGTTCATGAACGACGTGATGGCGAAACAGCGCATCCACTCACAGATCGTGGAGAAGCGCGCCAAGGAACCAGCGCTGACGATCGCGCAGGCGCACGCCTTGGTCGAAGCAGATGGTGCCAAGGCGCACTCGTGGCGCCCCTTCCAGCTGGCGTTCGTGCTCATGCAGATCCCGGCGCTGCTCGACCCGGGTCACGCGCGGCGCGCGTCGACGATGGCGACCGTCGAGCTGCTGTTCTTCCCCACCGGTGGTGGCAAGACCGAAGCGTACCTCGGGCTCGCGGCCTACGCCTTCGCGATCCGGCGCAGACAAGGGGCGCTCGACACCCCCGACGGCCGGCTCGACGGTGCCGATGGCATCACCGTGCTCATGCGCTACACGCTGCGGCTGCTCACCTCCCAGCAGTTCCAGCGAGCGACGACCCTCATCTGTGCGGCCGAGCTGGCCCGCCAGGCCGACCCCACCACGTGGGGGGAGGTGCCTTTTCGCATCGGGCTGTGGGTGGGCACCGACGTCTCACCCAAGCGGGTCGCCGAGGCCGCCGCCGAGCTCGCCAAGGTCAACGAACGGGGTGGACACCGGCTGACCGTGCTGCAGATCCAGCGCTGCCCGTGGTGCGGCGCCCCCGTCACCGCACGCAACGTGTCGATCGACGCCACCGGTGAGGGGCGGGTGCGGGTGCACTGCTCCGACAGCCTAGGCGGGTGCCCCTTTGGTGCGCGCAGCGGCGGGCTCTCCGGTGCTGAAGGCCTGCCCGTGCTCACCACGGACGAGGAGATCTACCGGCTCACTCCCGCCTTCCTCATCGCGACGGTCGACAAGTTCGCCCGGTTGGCGCGAGAAGGTGAAGCGGCCGCCCTGTTCGGCTACGTCGGGGAACGCTGTACCCGGCACGGCTGGGTGCACACCGACTCGACATCCTGCACGGCATCGCGGCACAACGCCGTCGGTACCCTGCCTGCGGCGCATCGCGGCCCGGCGGGTCGGCTGCGGCCCCCGGACCTCATCATCCAGGACGAGCTGCACCTCATCACCGGAGCGCTGGGCACCACCGTCGGCCTGTTCGAGGTTGCCGTCGACGCGCTGTGCGAGTGGACCCTTCCCGACGGCCGAACTGCGGGGCCGGTGATCGTCGCCTCCTCAGCCACGGTGCGCAACGCCCATGAGCAGGTGAAGTCTCTGTACGGGCGCGACACGACGATCTTCCCTCCGCTCGTGCTCGACGCGGGCGACTCGTTCTTCGCGGTGACCGTGCCGGTCACTCCCGACAAGCCCGGCCGTCGCTACCTCGGCATCTGCACGACCGGGGTGAGGATGACCGCCGCCGAGATCCGGATCGCCGAGGTGCTGCTCGCCGCGGGGCAGCTGCTGCTCGACCGTGATCTCGACAGCACCCCCCACGCGGCCGACCCGTACCTCACGCTCGTCGGCTACTTCAACGCCACGCGAGAGCTGGCGGGCATGGCTCGCTACCTGGCCGATGACGTCAGCACACTGCTGGCCAAGGGGCGCGCCTGGTCGCTGCTGCCCCGGCGCTACGGCACGAACTTCGGCACCCTCAACATCGACGAGCTCACCTCGCGCGTGTCCAGCGCTGACATCACCCGCACCCTGGATCACCTGGCCGCGACCTTCTCGGCCGAGGTCGACTCCAGTGCGGGTCGGGCGGCCCGCGGCGAGGCCCGCGCTGCGGCACGGACCAAGGGCCTGAAGCTCAGCGAGCGGGCCACGAACCCCTACGACGTCGTGCTCGCGACCTCGATGCTGCAGGTCGGTGTCGACGTCACCCGGCTCGGGCTGATGCTCATGGTCGGCCAGCCCAAGAACACCGCCGAGTACATCCAGGCTAGCTCGCGGGTCGGCCGTGACCCGTCGCGCCCGGGCCTGGTCGTGTCACTCGGCAACTGGTCGCGGCCCCGGGACCTGTCGCACTTCGAGGCCTTCCGGCACTTCCACGAAACCTTCTACCAGCAGGTGGAGGCGTTGTCGGTCACCCCGTTCTCGCTGACCTCGCTCGAACGAGGGCTCGACGGGGTCCTCGTCAGTGCTGCGCGCGCCCTCGACGCGCCCCGGCGCGGTGACGGGCTGTCGCCGGAACGCAACGCCGGTCGGATCGCCACCGAGCACCCGCGCGTGCAGGCCCTGGTTGATCGCCTCGTGCAGCGAATCGCCGTGGCTGACGCGGATGCCGCGGCGGCAGCCCGTGGGCGGATGGACAGCCGCCTCGGAGAGTGGCGCAAACGTCGGGACGACGTCGTAGGAGCAGGTCGCGTGTTGTCGTACGAGAAGCCGGGTCGTCAGCGCGACTGCGCGCCCCTCATGGCCGGTGCCGAGACGGCATCCGACCCGTACGGCGAAGGGCCGCCGTTTCGCGTGGCCAACTCGATGCGTGAGGTGCAACCCGAGATCAACGTGCTGGTGAGCCCCAACCCGGATCGGCTCTACCGTCGAACGCTGCTCGACCCGGACTGGGTCATGCCCATGCCCGATGCCGAGGAGGGCTCGTGAGCACCCCAGGAATCGACCCCGTGGACCTGCGCCCCATTGACCCCCTCGGCGATGCTGCCGACCTCGCAGCGAAGGGTGTCAAGCACAACTTCGCCAAGGTGGGCTCGAGCCGGCCGTCATCGTTGATCCACACCTACGGGCCCGGTGCCCTGCTCGACCTGCCGCACTTCACGGTCCTGCCCCTGGGGCTCGATGACTGGGAGCCGGTGTGGAAGCGACGGACCGACAGCCCGAAGCCGTTGTTCGCACCGCGCCTGCTCGAGGAGGTGCGGACCTGGCTGGGCTGGCAGGTCAAGGAGATCCGGCCGTACCCGCGCCAGGAGAACGTCACGCCGTACTCCCGCGACGGCGCAGACCTCGGGGTGCCGGCCATCGTGTTTCCCCAATGGTTCCGCTGCACCCGGTGCGACTTCCTCGGCCCACTGACCCGCTTCGAGTACGTCAATCAGCACCCCTACCGCCCGGATGAGGCGCACTTCGAACACGCCGCCTGCCCGGGCCGGGCGCGCGCCGGTGCCGGTGCCCGTGCCGCCAGCCCCGCCAAGACCAAGCGCAAGAACCCGGATGCCGTCCCTGCCCGCTACCTGCTGGTGTGCCTGGACGGCCACCTCGACGAGTTCCCGTACTCGCACTGGGTGCACGGGTCCACCCCGTGCACGGAGAACCCGCCGCTGCGGATGGTGGACCACACCGGCGGCAAGGGGGCATCGGCGGCGATCGAGTGCGGCGCCTGCGGTGCCCGACGGCGGATGAACGAAGCCCAGGGGCAGGCGGGGCGAGCCAAGCTCCCGAAGTGTCGCGGACGGCATCCGCACCTGGACGGGTACGAGCCCGATGGCTGTGGCCGCGACACGCGACTCATGCTCGTGGGGGCCTCCAACCTGTGGTTCTCAGCCAGCGCGTCGGTCATCGTCATGCCGGTTGCCGAGGCCGAGCGCGATGCCGCTGCCGCTGACGCCCTGGCGGCCGCTCTGGGCCGGGAGATGCTCGAGGACTACGCGGACCGGATTCCTCGCCTGCGAACCGTGGCCAAGCCCCTGCTTCCCCAGGCGCTCGATCTCGACGACTTCAGCGATGCCGAGCTAGCCGACCTCGTGCGCCTCGCGCTGGCACCCCAGCCCACAGCGGAAGAGGAAGACGCCCGACGCCAGGTCTGGGACCCCATCGACGTGCTGCGACCCGAATGGGCGTACCTGACGCGCGACGTGCTCGGCCAGCAGGTGAAGGAGGATTCCAGCGGGCTGGTGCTCTCACAGCGTGACACTCCCGAGGTGGTGCGGCCCCAGATCGACCGGGTCGTGGCCGTGGATCGACTGCGGAAGGTCAATGCGCTGATCGGCTTCACGCGCGTCGACGACGTCGATCGGCTGTCGGATGCTGCCGGCCGTCTCGTCCGCCTGAGCCGCACTGGGCGACCGGCGTGGGCAGTGGGCACCGAGGACCTGGGTGAGGGGATCTTCCTGCAATTTGACGAGCCATCCGTGGCGGCGTGGGAGAAGCGTGTCCGCGACAGTGACGCGTGGACGGCACACGAAAGGGCTCACTATCGGAATGTCACCAACCGGTGGTCCGAGACCGCTGAGATCGAGAACATCCAGGCTCGGCTCAGGCCTCCGCGCTACTGGCTGGTGCACACCTTCGCGCACATCCTCATCCGCGAGCTGGCGGCCTACTC
>JAGNQK010000143.1 GCA_017989115.1 Dermatophilaceae bacterium
CATCAAGGGCACCGAGGTCACCGTCGGGCGCGCCGACCTGTTCGACGACGTGCCGGAGGAGCTCGCCCGTCCCACCGTCGACGGCACGACGGTCTGGGTCGGCTGGGGCGGGCGCGCCCACGCCTCGCTCACGGTGGCCGACACGGTGCGGCGCAGCTCGCAGCGGGCCGTGCGCGACCTCACCGAACTGGGCCTGCCGGCCTACCTGTTGACCGGTGACCACGACCAGGCCGCCCTGACCGTGGCCCGTGACGTCGGCATCCCGGTCGGGCGGGTGATCGCCGACGTCCGCCCCGAGGACAAGCACGCGATGATCGCCGACCTGCAGAAGCGCGGCAAGGTCGTCGCGATGGTCGGCGACGGCGTCAACGATGCTGCGGCGCTGGCCCAGGCCGACCTCGGCATCGCCATGGGGACGGGCACGGACGTCGCAGCGGACTCGGCCGACATCGTGCTGCTGCGCTCCGAACTACCCGCCGTCGTCGACGCGATCGAGCTGTCCCGGGCGACCTTGCGCACGATCAAGCAGAACCTCGGCTGGGCCTTCGGCTACAACATCGCGGCGATCCCGCTGGCGATGGCCGGGCTGCTCAACCCGATGATCGCGGGGGGCGCCATGGCTGCCTCCAGCGTGCTCGTCGTGAGCAACAGCCTGCGGCTGCGCCGCTGGTCGCGCGAGGGCTGAGAGAGCCCTCGCGACCGGGTCAGATGGTGACGTCGCCGTTCGGGGTGTCGAACGTGACGGCCATGAGGCCGGGCGTGCCGTGCGGGGAGACGAACGTGAAGTCGATGACCGTCGACGTCGAGTCGGCGGGCAGGCCGAGCCACTCGCGCACCCGGTCGGGGTCGCCGGCGATCTGGAGCGACTCGATGGTCACCTCGGTGGCGGCGTCACCCGAGGGGTGCGGCACCCCCTGCGCCCACTCGATGAAGTAGGGCAGCTGCGGGTCGGACTGCAGGCCCTTGATGCCCAGCTGGCGCCAGCGCAGCTCGACGCCGTCAGGACGGTGGCGGTTGCCGTCGACGGCCTCGCGGCCGAGGCGGGACTCCTGCTCGGTGATGTCGTCGACCTGCACGACCCAGCCGAGCCAGCCACCGCCGGCCTCGGAACGCGCACGCACGGCCTGGCCGAAGGGGGCCTTGTCGCTGGCCGGGTGGTCGAGCACCTCGACGACCTCGACGTACCGCTCGTGGGCGAGCGGAAGGATGATGTTGCGTGTCCCGAAGCGCGGGTGGATGCCCCCATCGACCGGGGTCACCCCGATCTGCTCCGCGAGACGCTGCGCCGTGGCCTTGAGGCCGTCGCGCTCGGCGGCATAGACAACGTGGTCAACTCGCATGCCGTTCATCGTCGCACACGCGAAGGGGTGCTCTTGACACAGGCCGGGCTCACGCCGACGCCGTGACAGGAGCGTGACCATCCGGCGGTCACACCGACCACGCCCGCCTCAGGAGGAACGCTGGCGCACCGCTTCGTAGACGACGACGGCAGCCGCCGTGGCCGCGTTGAGGGAGTTGACCCGCCCCACCATGGGGATGCGCACCCGCGCGTCCGCGGCCGTCAGCGCCGCGTCGGTCAGGCCCTGCTTCTCGGTGCCGACCGCGATCGCGACGCCGCCGCGGTAGTCGACGTCGGTGTGCGCGGTGTCGGTGTCGGGGGTGGTCGCGATGAGTCGGATGCCGTTGCGCCGCAACCACACCACGACCTCCTCGATCGTCGCGGAGGCGACGGGGACGGAGAAGACCGTGCCCTTGCTGGCCCGCACGACGTTGGGGTTGCCCCAGTCGGTGACGGGGTCGGCGGCGACGACGGCGGCGACGCCCGCGGCATCCGCGGTGCGCAGCACGGCCCCGAGGTTCCCCGGCTTCTCGAGGCCCTCGCAGACGAGCACGAGCGGGTCGGGCGGCAGGTCGAGGTCACCGAGCGCCACCCCGGCCACAGGGACGACGGCGAGGAACCCGTCCGGCCCCTCGCGGTAGGCGACCTTCTCGAACGCTCCCCGGCTGAGCCGGACCGTCGACGCCCCGAGGTCCCGAGCCCGCTGCACGAGCTCACCCTGGGCGGCGGGGTCGAGCATGAGCTCGGGGCAGTGCAGCACGGTCCGGGGCACCACACCGGCGTCGAGCGCCAGGGTCAGCTCCTCGTACCCGTCGACGACGGTCAGACCCTCGTCCTCGCGCACCCGACGGCGACGCAGAGCCAGCACGGCCTTGAGTCGGGGGTTGGACGCTGAGGTCACGTGCAGCTCGGCCATGGCGGCCCCAGCATCCCACGAGGATGGCGGGTGGTGAGCAGTTCGTCTGTCTCTCGGAGGTCGTGGAGGCACCTGATCGGGGTAGACATAGCCAGTGAATGACACCCTCACTGCCCCTGCGCCACCGACGAGGGCACAACGGCTGGTGCGCGCACTCACGTACGCCCTTCCCGTCGCAGCCGTGCTCTTCGGGGTGGGGCTGCTCGTGCGCAGCGAGTGGGACCCGCTCATCCGGCTCGACGACGCCATCATCGAGCGGGCCACCGCGTACACGCGCCCGCGCGAGGGGTTGACCGACTTCCTCGTGCGCTGGCAGGAGCTGACCCAGCCGTTCAAGCTCTACCTGGTCGGCACCGCCCTGTGCCTGTGGGCCTGGCTGGCCAAGGGCCTGCGCACCCGGGCCGCGTGGGCCTTCATCACGATGATGCTCGCGTGGATGGTGGGGCTCGGCGCCAAGTACCTGTTCCAGCGGGCTCGCCCGGTGCTCGAGGACCCGGTGTCGACCAGCCCCGGCTACTCCTTCCCCTCCGGCCACGCCCTGAACTCGGCCGCGTGGGCAACGATCGTCGTGCTCCTCCTCTGGCCGCTGCTCCGGTCGACGGCGTCACGAGTCGTCGCCGTCACGGCGGCGGTCGCGATGGTGACGGTCACGGCATCCGACCGCGTCCTGCTCGGGGTGCACTTCCCCTCAGACGTGACCGTCGGCGTCATCACCGGGGTCGGCCTGGTGCTGGCCTCCTACGCTGGCTACCGACGACAGGAGGGTCAGTGATGGGGTTCCTCACTCGGTGGGACGACGACCAGAGCCGGCCGACACTCAAGGCCGCGCTGCGTGACCTCGGGGTGCGGGCCGTGCTTCCAGCGACCGCCCTGCTCGCGGTCATCATCGGGTTCGGCTACCTGCTCAAGGGCCCGCTGTTCGAGCTCTCGGAGGACGAGAAGCAGATCAACCGCGAGTTCCAGGACGCACGCGACGGGCTCTGGAACTCGATCACCCACCTGATGTCCTCGATCGGCAACACCGAGTACGTCATCGCCGTGTGCCTCATCGTCATCGGCCTGGTCTGGTGGCGCACGAAGCAGTGGTGGTACGCCGTGGTGCCCGGCATCGCGATCAGCCTCCAGGCCACCGTGTTCGTCATCGCCACCCACGTCGTCGGCCGCGCCCGGCCGACCGTGGAGCGACTCGACCCGACTCCTCCGACGTCGAGCTTCCCGAGCGGGCACGTCGGTGCCTCGACGGCGCTGTACGTGGCCCTGGGACTGATGGCGACGCGGATCGACAACCCGCTCGTGCGCCGACTGGCGGTCACGTGGTGCGTCCTCGCCCCGGCGTTCGTCGCGTACGCACGGCTCTACCGGGGCGCGCACCACGTGACCGACATCCTGTTCGGCATCCTCAACGGGGTGGTGTGCGCCGTGTTGGCCTGGCTCTACCTCCGGCGCAAGGCTGCGGTCACAGCCGACCGATGACGTAGAACATGCCGGGTACGCGCGGCGAGTCCTTGACCATGAACCCGCCCTCGCGCAGGGCTCGGCGCGCCCGGTCCCTCATGGCCGTCGCCTCGACGGCGCTCGTTGCGCTGCACAGGACGAGCACGGCATCGAGCATCTGGGCGGTCTTGACGCCGACGGCACCGCGCGGAGTGTCGTCCGGCAGTGTCGCGAGGTCGGCGGCCGCCAGGGTCTGGTCGACGTCGCTCGCGAGAACAGCAGGGGAGAGCCAGGGCTTCGCGCTGTCATTCATGAGCTGGTGCAGACCCTAGGTGAGACCACCGACAGGCCACCCCGGCACGGGGGGCGGCAGACCCTTCGAACGCAGACGTTCAGATCGCTCGCGGCAATTGCCGGGTGCGATCTGAACTACTGCGTTGGTGATCAGAGGCGGGCGTACCGGGCGCGGGCGAAGGAGTAGACGCCGTACGACGCGATCCCCGCGGCCACCAGCGTGAGCAGGTACGGACCGAAGGCGAGGTCGCGGATCGTCGTCAGGGCCCCGTCGAGCCCGGCCGCCTCCTCGGAGTCGGCGTGCCAGGCCGCGAGCAGGAACAGCAGTCCGACGACGAAGAGCGCACACCCCTTGGCGACGTACCCGAGTCGTCCGGCCGTCACGGCCCAGTCGCCGGGGTGTTCCTGGAGGTCCTCGAGGAACTTCTTGGACCACCCCTTGTAGACGTGGTACCCGGCGACCCCGAGCACGACGAGACCCACGAGACCGACGATGTAGCGGCCACCCGGCATCCCCATGACCTGCGCGGTGACGTCGTCGGTCTTCGCCTCGTCGGAGTTCGACGCACCGCGCGCGATCGCGAACGAGGACCAGGCGAAGCTCGTGTACATCACGGCCTTGGCGGCCGACTTGATGCGGTCGCTGGTCTCGCCGCCCACGATCGCTGCCGCCGCCAGCGCCACGGCCAGCATGAGGAAGCCGAGGACCGCGAAGCCGAGCATCAGCGGGCCACCACCGCTGCTCGCGACGGTCTTCAGGGCTCCGGAGGTGTCGGCGTCACCGGAGCCGCCGCCGATGCCCCACGCGAGCTTGAGGGCGATCCAGCCGATGATGAAGTGGATGACGCCCGACATGGCGTACCCGATGCGCGCACCCTTCTCGACGACAGGGTGGTCGCCGGCCTTGCGCGCGGCGCTGCTGACCTCGGTGCTGTCCATCCGCTCACCATGACATCAGCGCGGGTGCCGTGGCGCGCTACGTGCGCGCGAGTTCGGCTCGCGCTCGTGGCGGCGCCAGAGCGGTGAGGTCAGAGCAGTGAGGTCAGCACGTCGACGAGACCGTCGTCGTCGACGTCACCCGTCACCTCGTCGGCGACCGCCTTGACCTCGTCCGGGGCGTTGCCCATGGCCACCCCGCGAGCCGCCCAGCGCAGCATCTCGAAGTCGTTGCGCTGGTCTCCGACAGCGACGGTGTACTGCGGCTCGATGGCCAGCCAGCGCCGGATGACCTCGAGCGCCGCCCCCTTGGAGACCCCCTCCGGGGTGATGTCGAGCCACGCGCTCCAGCCGACGGCGTACTCGACCCCGTGCAGGCCGATGCGTGCCGTGCGCTCGATGAACTCCTCGCTCGTCGCACTGGGGTCACGCAGCGTCACGCGGGTGACCGGCGTCGACATCAGCTCGTCGAAGGTCACGACCTCGGGGATGCCGTCCAGCTCACCGTCGGGGAACGGCGCGCTCACCTTGAAGCCCACGCCGAGTTCCTCGACCGCGACCAGCGCCGAGGGGAAGTGTTCGCGCAGGGCGGTCAGGGCCGGCGCCGGGTCGAAGGTGACCGACTCGACGACCTCGTACCCGGCATCCGACGTCGGGTCCAGCCGCAGGGTGATGGCGCCGTTGGCGCACACCGCGTACCCGGTGGTCAGGCCGAGGCGGTCGAGGATCGGCAGGGTGCCGATGATCCCCCGCCCGGTGGCGATGGTGACGTGGTGGCCGGCATCCGCGACGGCGGTCACGGCATCGCGGACCGCGGGCGACAGGGCACCTTCGTGGTTCACGGTCGTGCCGTCGATGTCGAGGGCGATCAGGTGTGGAGTACTCATTGCGCGCCACGCTACCGGGGGCAGGTGAACG
>JAGNQK010000030.1:0-16732 GCA_017989115.1 Dermatophilaceae bacterium
GGTCGACCAGGGTCAGCAGCTCCTCGCGCAGCCAGCCACGCACGGTGGCTTCGTCGGTCGTGCCCTCGACAGCGACCTTGGTGCGCAGGGAGTCGACGAGCTCGGTCGTCGCGGCCACACCCAGGTCGGCCGCGAGCAGGGTGTCCTCGACCTCCTCCCACGCAGCCTCATCGAGCTTGCCGCCCGACAGCAGGGCCAGCAGTCCCTTGCCGAGGGCGCTGTTGGACCGGGCGAGGCGGGCCCGCAGCCGGCGCAGGCGACCAGCCGGGGCATCGGGACGCTCGAGCGTCGGGGTGGGGACCGGCTCGGGGGTGATGACCTCCGGCTCGAGAGCCGGTTCGAGGACGTCGGGGGCCGGGCGCTCGATGGTCCCGACCGCGCCCTCCGGAGCCGCATCAACCTCGACGGCGGGACCGCCGGGCGCGCTGCTCGGAGGAGTCGGGGGAAGCTCCTTGGACCGTCCTCCACGGCCACGCATCAGGCCAACGGCGATACCGCCGAAGACGACGATGATGCCGATGGCGACGGCGAGGTACTCCCACAGGGTGTCGATGGCGCTCACCCGTTCATCCTCGCAGCCGGGCGACCACCCCCCAAAACCGACGAGATCAGAAGATGCGGACCCGGTCGCTCGGGTCGACCCACAGCCCGTCGCCCGGGCTGACGCCGAACGCCTCGTGGAACTCGTCGAGGTTGCGCACGGCGTTGGCCCGCAGGTCCATCGGGGCGTGCGGGTCGAGGGCGAGGAGCCGCTCGGCCTCGGCGGCCCTCGCCGCACCACGCCACACCTGTGCCCAGCCGAGGAAGAAGCGCTGGTCGCCGGTCCACCCGTCGATCTCCGGAGCCGGCTCGTCGCCGAGGGAGATGCGGTAGGCGAGGTGCCCGATGGTCAGCCCACCGAGGTCGCCGATGTTCTCGCCGACGGTCAGGGCGCCGTTGACCTTGTGGCCCGGGGCGTCGCGGGTCTCCAGCTCGTCGAACTGGGCGATGAGGGCGTCGGCGAGGGCCTGGAAGGCGCTGCGGTCATGCTCGGTCCACCAGTTGCGCAGGGTGCCCGTGCCGTCGAACTGCGAGCCCTGGTCGTCGAAGCCGTGCCCGACCTCGTGGCCGATCACCGCTCCGATACCGCCGTAGTTGACGGCGTCGTCGGCGTCGACGTCGAAGAACGGGGGTTGCAGGATCGCGGCCGGGAAGACGATCTCGTTCAGGCCCGGGTTGTAGTAGGCGTTGACCGTCTGCGGGGTCATGAACCACTCGTCGCGATCGACCGGGCCGCCGAGCTTGGCGTACTGGCGGTCGACCTCGAACGCCACCGCCCGTCGGACGTTTCCGAGCAGGTCGTCAGCACGCACCTCGAGGGCGCCGTAGTCGCGCCAGCGCTGCGGGTAGCCGATCTTGGGAGTGAACTGGCCGAGCTTGGTCAGGGCCTCGCGGCGGGTGTCCTCCCCCATCCACGGCACCTGCGACAGACTGCGCCGGAAGGCCTCGACGAGGTTGTCGACGAGCCCGACCATGGCCTCCTTGGCATGCGGTGGGAAGTGGCGCTCGACGTAGAGCTGGCCGACGGCCTCGCCGAGGGCCTCCTCGACCAGACCGACGCCACGCTTCCAGCGCTCGCGCATCTCGGGCACGCCGGACAGGGTGCGGCCGTAGAAGTCGAAGTTCTCCTCGACGAAGGCCGACGACAGGTAGGGCGCGTGAGCGTGCACGACGTGCCACGCGAGCCAGTCGCGCCACGCCTGCATCGGCTCCTGCGTGAGGGCAGCCGACACCGACGTGATGTGGTCAGGCTGGCGCACGACCACCGCGTCGAAGGCATCCGCCGGGGCACCGAGGCCATCAAGATAGGCAGACCAGGTGATCTGCGGCCCCAGGTCCGTCAACCCGGCGAGGTCGAGCAGGGTGTAGGTCTTCACCGGGTCTCGGTTGGTCACCTTGTCCCAGTGCCCGGCGGCGAGCCGGGTCTCCAGCGCCATGACGCGCGCGGCCGCCTCGGCCGGGGCGGGCCAGCCGGCGAGCGCCAGCATGCGCTCGACGTGCCCGACGTAGGCGGCACGCTTGTCGGCGTGCTGCTCCTCGCGGTAGTACGACTCGTCCGGCAGGCCCAGGCCGGCCTGTTCGAGGTACACCACGTAGCGGCTCGGGTCACGGTCGTCGGTGTTGACGAACGGCATGACGAGACCGAGGATGCCGGCGCGTCCGAAGGTGCCCGACGTCGCCATCACCTCGTCCGGGGACGAGACGGCCGCGGCACGCGCCAGGTCCTGCGCGAGCGGCTGCGAACCGAGAGCCTCCACGGCATCCTCGTCCATGAAGCTCGCGTAGAGGTCCCCGACCTTGGCCGCCACGGTGCCGCTCTGCGGGTCACCGGCGGCGACCTCCTCGATGATCTCGCGAACGTGCTGCTCAGCGGTCTCGCGCAGCTCGTCGAACGTGCCGTAGCGACCGCGGTCGGCGGGAATCGGCGTCGCACGGACCCACGGCCCGTTGACGTGGGCGAACAGGTCGTCCTGCGGGCGCACGTTCGGGTCGACGGCGGTCGGGTCGATTCCGGATCTCACGGCGCTGGCTCCTCTGGGTCGGGGAAGGCGCCCATCGAATCACACGGCGCCGACACCGTCAGGTCGCGCCCTCAGGGGCGGGCGAACCGCGGCGAAGAAGAACCGGTCAGCGGCTGAGGAGCTGGCGGTCGCGCAGCGACCCGACGACCTCTTCGCCGCGCTCGCTGAGCACGTCGCGGCCGGCGCGACGGGCGGGAACGGCGACCAGGGCCATGACGGCGAGAGCGAGACCGAGGCAGAACAACATGCCGAGCACGACGGAGACCATGGTCACAACTGTCCCAGACGCCCCACTGGCCACACAAACCACACCGGCATCCGTGGCCGAATCGTCACCAAGCGGCACCACCGGCGCAGTCCCCCCGACTCCCCCGGCCACACGACGTCGGGCCCGACGACTAGGGTAACCGCGTGAGCGCCGAACCCTCGAAGTCGTCCGGCGATCCCGAGACCCCCGGCATCCGCGAGACCTCCGAGGCCGACGGCACCCCCGCTCCTGCCCCGGCGCGGCGCAAGCGCAGCCTGCCGATGTTCACCGAGGTGATCATCGCGCTCATCGCAGTCGCTCTGGTGCAGACATTCCTCATCAAGCCCTTCGGTGTGCCCTCTCAGTCGATGGAGAACACCCTCCAGATCGGCGACCGGATCGTGGTCAACCGCCTCGACGACGACGTGCGGGCCGGCGACGTCATCGTCTTCGGTCACGGCGAGACCTGGCAGGCCAAGGAGCTCCCCCCGGCCGACAACCTGCTCCTGAAGGGGATCCGCGCCTTCGGCGACCTCACCGGCATCGGTCCGAGCAGCACGTCGTACACGGTCAAGCGGATCATCGGCATGCCCGGACAGAAGGTGGCGTGCTGCACCGACGTCGGTGCCGTGACGGTGGACGGCAAACCGCTCACCGAGCCCTATGTCTTCGAGGACCTCCCCTTCGTACCCGGCATCCAGGACTGCACGACCTCGCCCCGCTCGGTGCGCTGCTTCCCCGAGATCACCGTCCCGAGCGAGAACCTCCTGGTGCTCGGTGACCACCGATCGCAGTCAGCGGACTCCGTCGTCGGATGCCGTGGGGTCACCCAGGGGCAGGAGTGTGCCAAGTTCGTGCCCAAGGAACGCGTGATAGGCCCCGTCGTCGGACGGTTCTGGCCGCTCAGCGAGTTCGGCTCCCTGCCCCACGGGAACTGACGGCGACGCTGTCGCGCACAGCCAGCGCCGTCGCGCAGCCACCCGGCGTCAGGCCGTGGCGGCGACGTCCCTGATCCGCTGGGAGACGACCGTCGTCACACCGTCACCACGCATCGACACCCCGTAGAGGGCGTCGGCCACCTCCATCGTCCGCTTCTGGTGGGTGATGACGATGAGCTGGCTGGAGTCGCGCAGCTCCTCGAACAGCGTGATGAGCCGCCCCAGGTTGGTGTCGTCCAGCGCCGCCTCGACCTCGTCCATGATGTAGAACGGGCTCGGCCGCGCCTTGAAGATGGCGACGAGCAGGGCCACGGCGACCAGTGAGCGCTCGCCACCGGAGAGCAGCGAGAGCCGCTTGACCTTCTTGCCCGGCGGGCGGGCCTCGACCTCGATGCCCGTGGTCAGCATGTTGTCGGGGTCCGTGAGGACAAGGCGCCCCTCCCCACCGGGGAAGAGCCGCTCGAAGACCCGCTCGAACTGCACCTTGGTGTCGGCGAAGGCCTCGGTGAAGACCTCCTCCACCCGCTCGTCGATCTCCTTGACGATGTCGAGCAGGTCGCGCTTGGAGCGTTTGAGGTCCTCGAGCTGGGTGGTGAGGAAGGTGTGCCGCTCCTCCAGGGCCGCGAACTCCTCGAGGGCGAGCGGGTTGACCCGGCCCAGGGCGGCGAGCCCGCGCTCGGCCTTGCGCAACCGCTTCTCCTGCACCTCGCGCACGTAGGGCGCGGGCTCGGGAGCCTCGTCGGGGTCCTCGCCGGGGGCGACGACGTGCGGAACGAGCTGGTGGGGGCCGAACTCCTCGACGAGCACCTCGGGGTCGATGCCGAGCTCCTCGACGGCGCGGGCCTGCAGCTGCTCGATGCGGGCGACCTGACGTGCGCGGGCCACCTCGTCACGGTGGGCGGTGTCGGTGAGGTCGCGCAGCTCGTCCTGCACGGTGCCGAGCTCGGTGCGCAGTGCCACCGCTGCCCGGTCGCGTTCGGCGCGTTCGGCCTCCGCGGTGTCGCGCAGCGTGGTCGCCCGGGCCAGAGCCTCACCGATGCGCGCCACGGCGTAGACGGCGGCGGCCCGCACGGCCTCGGCGACCGTGGCCTCGCGGCGGCGGCGTTCACGCCGTTCGCGCAGTCGCTCGCGCGCGGCGAGCTCGTTGCGGGCGGCCCCTTCGAGGGAGTCGGCCCGACCCTTGAGGGCACGGGCCCGCTCCTCGCGGGTGCGCAGGGTCAGCCGAAGCTCGGTCTCCGCGGTGCGGGCGCGGCTGGCTTCCAGCTCGAGCCGGTCGCGCTCGTCGGTCGACGGTTCCTGCGTCTCGAGCTCGGGGGCCTCCTGCGCCTCGGCGAGTCGCGCCGATAGTCCCTCGAGCTCGGCCCGGTCGCGGTCGAGGTTCTCGCGCGCCACGGCGATCGCCCGCTCGGTGCGTTCGGCCTCGGCGGATGCCGTGCGCACCGCAGCGCCCAGGCTCCCGAGCCGCTCGGCGACGGCCGCCATGCGAGCGTCCGACTCGTGCAGGGCCTCGAGCGCCGCATCGACCTCGGTCGCGACCGCACTCGCGGCCTCCCGGGCCGCGACGAGTGCAAACCGGGCCTGCTCCGACTGGGCGGTCGCGGCATCCAGCCGTTCCCGGCTCTCGTCGACGGCCGCCTGGAGCTCGAGCAGGCTCTCCCCCGCGCTGCTGCCACCCCGGGCCCACCCGGGGCCGAAGACGTCGCCGTCGGCCGTGACGGCCGTGATCCCCTCACCGCGAGCGACCAGCGCCAGGGCGTGCGCGGCGGTCGGCACGAGCGCCACCCGTTCGAGCAGCTGCTCGACCGCAGGTCGCACGTCAGCGGGGGCGGTCACGACGTCGCGCGCCCACACCGCCGACCCGTCCAGCGCAGGCCACTGCACGCCATCCGACGGGGATGCCGTGGTGCCGACGAGCAGCGCGGCGCGCCCGCCGCTGGTCTCGCGCAACGACTCCAGAGCGCGGGCGGCGTGCTCGCCGCTCGGGACGGCAAGCGCCTCGGAGGCCCACCCGAGCGCAGCGGCGACGGCAGCCTCGTGGCCCCCGCTGACCTGAAGCAACGCCGCGACGGTGCCGATGACGGCGTGCTCGGCGTCCGCGGCGGCGAGCAGGGTCGCCGCACCGTCCTTGCGACGCAGGCTGAGCTCCAGGGCCTCGATGCGGGCGGTCGCGGAGGAGCGGTCACGCTCGGCGTCGCGCTCGCGCGCCACGAGGGCCTCGATCTGCTCCTCGATCTCGGCGAGTCGCGCAGCGGCGCTCTCGTAGGCCTCGTCGAGCCCCTCCTCGCCCTCCTCCTCGACGGCGACGCCGCCCTCGAGCTGGGCGAACTCCTGCTCGGCCTCGGCAGCACGGGCGCGAGCTGCCGCCACCGTCGCCTCGAGTCGGCCGATCTCGGCCTCACCGGCCTCGATCCGGCTGCGCCGGGCCGCCACCTGCCCGGCGAGCTTCGCCAGCCCCTCACGACGGTCGGCGGCCGCCCTGGCCAGCCGCGACAGGCGGTCCTGCTCGGCCGCGTAGGCCGCCTCGACCTCTTGGCGGGCCGTCACGGCAGCAGCCAGCTCGCTCGTGGCCGCGGCGACCTCGGCGAGCAGCGCGGCCTCGGCCGCGCGGGCCTGCTCGGCCTGGGCGCGCAGCTCCTCGGGGTCGCGCCCAGAGGTGGCCTCGTGCTCCTGGTCCTGCGAGAGCAGGCGCACCCGCTCGGCAGCCACCGACCCGGTGGAGTCGAGCCGGTCGCGCAGGCTCTGCAGGCGCACGAAGCGCTCCTGGGCGCGGGTGAGCTCGGGGGCGGCCTCGGCGGACCGGCGCTCGACGTCGGACAGGCGGGTGCGCACGTCCTCGAGGGCGTTCTCGACGGCGCTGCGTCGCTCGATCAGCGCGGTCTCGTCGGCGACCTCCTGCTCGAGCAGGCTGGTGAGCTGCACGAGGTCGTCGGCGAGCAGGCGCAGGCGGGCGTCACGGGCGTCGGCCTGGATGACGGCGGCGCGACGGGCGGCCTCGGCCTGGCGACCGAGGGGGCCGAGCTGGCGGCGGATCTCACCGGTGAGGTCCTGCACCCGGGTGAGGTTGGCCTCCATCGTCTCGAGCTTGCGCAGCGCACGCTCCTTGCGGCGGCGGTGCTTGAGCACGCCGGCCGCCTCCTCGATGAAGCCACGACGCTCCTCGGGCGTGGCCCGCAGCACGGTGTCGAGCTGGCCCTGCCCGACGATCACGTGCATCTCACGGCCGAGGCCCGAGTCGGAGAGCAGTTCCTGCACGTCGAGGAGCCGACAGTTCGTGCCGTTGATGGCGTACTCGCTGCCGCCCCCACGGAACATCGTGCGGGTGATCGTCACCTCGGTGTAGTCGATCGGCAGGGCGCCGTCGGTGTTGTCGATGGTGAGGCTGACCTCGGCCCGGCCCAGCGGCGGGCGTCCGGCGGTGCCGGCGAAGATGACGTCCTCCATCTTGCCGCCGCGCAGGCTCTTCGCGCCCTGCTCACCCATGACCCAGGCGAGGGCGTCGACGACGTTGGACTTGCCCGACCCGTTCGGCCCGACGACGCAGGTGATGCCCGGCTCCAGGCGCATCGTCGTCGCCGAGGCGAAGGACTTGAACCCCTTGAGGGTCAGCGTCTTCAGGTACACGGTGTCGTCGCAGCTTCCGTCGGGTGGCGCAGGCTCGGCAGGAGCCGGATGCCGCCCGACTCTACCGCCGCGTCAGGCCCGGTCCGCGGAGTTCTGGGCCGCGTCGGGGTCTGCTGCGAGGGCCTCGTGGTGGCGGATGACCTCGGCGATGACGAAGGTGATGAACTTCTCGGCGAACTGCGGGTCCAGCCCGGCCTCGTCGGCCAGGCCGCGCAGGCGGGCGATCTGGCGCTCCTCGCGGGCCGGGTCTGCCGGCGGCATCCCGATGGCGGCCTTGAGCTCGCCGACCTGCTGGGTGGCCTTGAAGCGCTCAGCGAGCAGGTGCACGAGCGCCGCGTCGATGTTGTCGATGCTCGAGCGCAGGCGTGCGAGGTCGGGAGGGGTGTCGCTCACGCCGTCATCGTAGGAAGCCGCGGCATCCGCGGCGCTCCCCCGTCCACCCCCCGGATGCCGTCGAGCCTGGTTGGGAGCGCGCGTCACCGCTCGCGGAACCCGACCTCACCGCGCGGGTCACCGCGCAGCGGGGCCGACACGGTGCTGACATGACCCGGCCGCCCGGCGGTGGACACCGGCTCGGAGAGCAGGGTCAGCAGGGCACCGAGAGCGGGGACGGGGCCCTCGGCGACCACCTCGACCCGGCCGTCCGCGGTGTTGCGGGCGTGCCCGGTCAGGCCCAGCTCGAGGGCCCGGGTCCGCACCCACCAGCGGAACCCGACGCCCTGGACGTCCCCGCGCACGAACACCGTGACGCGGCGCGTGGGCTGATCGTCGTCCATGGACACCCAGCGTAGGCCTGCGCGCCTCCGCACCACTGTCACCACCTGCCCCTACCGTTACCGACATGAGCACCGTGACGGCTCACAGCCCCGGCGGACGGGACGCCACGACGGGCGTGCCCGCACCGGCGCGTGCCGCCGAGGGTGCACCGCGCCCCGGCCGACTGCCTGGCCTGGACGGCCTGCGCGCCCTGGCCATCGTCGCGGTCCTGACCTTCCACCTCGACCCGTCCTGGCTGCCCGGCGGGTTCCTCGGGGTCGACGTGTTCTTCGTCGTCTCGGGGTTCCTCATCACCACGCTCCTCGTGCGCGAGCGCGCGGCCACCGGCGGGCTGGACCTCCCGGGGTTCTGGACCCGCCGCGCCCGCCGCCTGCTGCCCGCCCTGCTCGTCTGCGTCCCGGCCTCCGTGCTCCTCGCCCGCCTGTCCGAGGGCGACCTGCTCGTCGGCATCGGGCGCCAGGTGCTCGGGGCGTTCACGTTCACGTCGAACTGGCTCGAACTGGCCGCTGGAAGCGACTACTTCGCAGCCACGACGCCCACGCTGTTCATGAACCTGTGGTCCCTCGCCGTCGAGGAGCAGTTCTACCTCCTGTGGCCGCTCGCCGTGCTGGTGCTGCTGCGGGTGACGCGGGGGTACGAGGCCCGCGCTGCCGTCGCGCTGGGCCTGGCCATGCTGTCGGCGGTGCTGATGGCGGTGCACGTCGACCCGCAGAGCCCGACCCGCGCGTACTACGGCACCGACACCCACGTCATGGGGCTGATGCTCGGCGCGGCGCTGGCGTTCGCGTGGGCAGCCCCGCACCGCGCGTGGACGCGCACCCCGTGGTGGGGCGCCCACCGGCGTCAGGTGGCCGCGGCGGCGCTCGTCACGCTGCTCGCACTGATGGCGACGGCAGGTGAGGCCTCGGCGTGGACGTTCCGCGGTGGCATCCTGCTCGCCTCGCTCGCGACGACCGCCCTCGTGCTCGTCGTCGTCGAGCGGCCCGGACGCCTGCAGGCGGTTCTGGAACTGCCTGCAGCCCGCTGGATCGGTGCCCGCAGCTACGGCATCTACCTCTGGCACTGGCCGGTGTTCCTCGTCATCGGGGCCGACCTTCCCGTGGCACCCGGCAGCCCGGCCTACCTCGCGACCCGCGTCTGGTGCGTCGTCATGACCCTCGTCATCGCCGACCTGTCCTACCGGTTCATCGAGACGCCCGTGCGCCGGCACGGCTTCCGCGGCACCGCCGGTCGTGCCCTGGCCCGGCTGCGGGCGATGGGCACCCGGGGCGCTCGTGTCCTGTGGGGTCTCGCGCTGGTGCTCGCCCTGGTCGTCACCGTGGTGCTCGTGACCGCGCCGGAGCGCACCGCCACCGAGGAGCTCATCACGGCCAACGAGGCCGCCCTCGCTCTCGAGGACACGACGGCATCCTCGGCTGACGAGCGTCGGCCTGCGAACCCGGGCACCGCCACAGCGGATGCCGCCACGACCTCACCCAGCCCCACGGCATCCGCCGCCGTGGCGGACTCGACGACCGCCGACTGGACGATGCCCTCCGGCAAGGAGATCGACGTCTTCGGCGACTCCATGGCCGTCGGGTCGATCCACGCCCTGCGCTACTACTTGCCCGGCATCCGCGTCGACGGCAAGTCCAACCGCCAGTGGAGCGCCGCGCCCAAGTACGTCGCCGCCAAGGGTGACTCCCTGCGGCGAGCCGTGGTGATCGTGCTCGGCACGAACGCCGGCACCGACCTGCCGGTCGCGCGCAAGACCCTCGACGCCATCGGGCCGGACCGCATGGTGGTGCTGACGACCGTCCACGGCCGGTTCGCCCGCGCCGAAGAGGACAACGCGGCGCTGCGCGAACTCGTCAAGGGTCGACCGAACGTGCGCCTCGCCGACTGGGATGCCGCCCTGAAGGGCACCAGCGGACAGCTCCAGAGCGACGGCATCCACCCGAGCCTGAAGGGCTCGCACCTGTTCGCCAAGACGGTGCGCCAGGCCTTGGCCGACCTGTCGGAGGAACGCACCGGCAAGACCGTGGTGCTCAAGGAACTCCCCGGCCCCTGAGGGCTCAGGCAGGTTGGCGCCGGGCCCTCGGACGGGGCTGGCAGCGCGGGCAGGAGAACGACGACCGGTTCATGAAGTGCTCGCGGCGGATGAGGGTGCCGCAGCGGCGGCAGGGGCGACCCTCCTGACCGTAGGCGGCGAGCGAGCGGTCGAAGTAGCCCGACGCGCCGTTGACGTTGACGTAGAGGGCGTCGAAACTCGTCCCGCCCTGGTCGAGGGCCTCGCGCATCACGTCGCTCGCGTGGTCGAGCACCGTGCCGATCAGCGGCTTGCTGAGGCTCTGCGCCACCCGTTCGCCATGAACGCCAGCCCGCCACAGGGCCTCGTCGGCGTAGATGTTGCCGATCCCCGAGGCCACCCGCTGGTCGAGCAGCACGCGTTTGATGGCGCTGTCGCGGGCCTTGACCGCCCTGATGACCGCAGCCCGGTCGAAGTCCGGGTCGAGCAGGTCGCGGGCGATGTAGGCGATCGAGGTCGGCACCCCGTCCTCGTCGAGGTCGGCCAGCGCCAGCCCGCCGAAAGTCCGCTGGTCGACGAAGCGCAGTTCGGGGCCGTCGTCGGCGAACCGGAAGCGGGCGTGCAGGTGCTTCTCGTCCGGGGCGTCACCCGCCTCGACGAGCAGCTGCCCGCTCATGCCGAGGTGCACGACGAGGCCGAGCGCCTCCTCGAGGTCGAGCCACAGGTACTTGCCGCGGCGGCGGGCTGCCGCGATGCGGCGACCGGTGAGCCGGTCGGCCAGGTCGACCGGGCCGGCGACATGGCGCCGGGCCACGCGCTGGCCGCGCAGCTCGACCTCGGTCAGGCGACGTCCGACGACGTGGTCGGCCAGACCTCGTCGCACGACCTCGACCTCGGGGAGCTCGGGCACCGGTGGGTCAGGCCCCTTCGTGGGCGTCGCGGATGCTGCCCCAAGCCAGCGCCGCAGCCTGCTGCTCGGCCACCTTCTTCGTGCGGCCCTCGCCCTGCCCGAGCACCCTGCCCCCGACGTGCACCTCGGCCCGGAAGCACTTCGCGTGCTCCGGCCCCTCCTCGACGACGGAGTACTCGGGTGATCCGAGCCCGTGCTTGGAGGAGATCTCCTGGAGGCTGGTCTTCCAGTCCAGGCCGGCCCCGAGGGTCACGGCCTGCGCGAGCAGCGGGTCGACGAGGTGGTGCACGAGCTCGGTGGCCGCGGTGATCCCACCGCTCTGGTAGACGGCGCCGATGACCGCCTCGACGGTGTCAGCGAGGATCGAGTCCTTGTCGCGCCCGCCGGTGGTCTCCTCCCCCCGCCCGAGGAAGACGTAGTCACCGAGGCCGAGCGTGCGGCCCACCTCGGCCAGCGCGCGCATGTTGACCACGGATGCGCGCAGCTTGGCCAGCTGGCCCTCGCTGGTGTCCGGGTGGGCATCGTGCAGGGTCGTCGTGACGACGAGGCCGAGCACGGAGTCGCCGAGGAACTCGAGGCGTTCGTTGTGCGGCAGCCCGCCCGCCTCGTAGGCGTAGGAGCGGTGCGTCAGGGCACGCTGAAGAAGCGCCTCGTCGACCGGGCTGCTGGTCACCTGGACCAGGTGGTCCAGCAGCTCGGTGACGGGGCGCGGCGGTGTCAGTGCACCGGGCGCGGACGCCGCCCTCCCCATGGGGAAGCGATCAGCCCTGGTGCTCGGTGCGCTCGGCGACGCCGTAGTGGCGGCCCTTGTAGGTGCCACATGACGGGCACGCAACGTGCGGCTGGGTGAGCGACTTGCACTGGGGGCAGGTCGTCGTGGCGACGGGAGCCGCCTTCCAGTTGGCGCGGCGCGAGCGGGTGTTGGAGCGCGACATCTTCCGCTTCGGAACGGCCACGTCAGGTCCTCTTCTCTGTCGGAGTGGGCTGGTTCTCGGTCAGGGCCGAGAGGGCCGCCCATCGGGGGTCGATCAGGTCGTGCTGGTGGTCCGGGTCCTCCGCGAGCGGCTTGCCGCACTCGGAGCACAGCCCGGGGCAGTCGGGCCGGCACACCGGCTGGAACGGCAGTGCAGGCACCACCGTGTCCCGGAGCAGCGGTTCGAGGTCGATCAGACCGTCCTCGACTCGCGACTCCTCGGCTGCGTCCTCGTCCCCCACCTCGTGGTGGTGGGCGTGGCGCTCGGCGTAGACGAACAGCTCCTGGAAGGCCCCGTCGACCGGGTGGGTCACGGGGTCCAGGCACCGCACGCAGGCGCCGGTCGCCGTGCCACGGACCGAACCGGTGACGAGCACTCCCTCGACGACGGACTCCAGGCGCAGGTCGAGGGTCAGGGGCTGGCCCTGCTCGACGCGCATGACGACCGTGCCGAAGTCGCTCGGCGCACCGACTTCACGCGTCAGCTCACTCATCGTCCCGGGACGACGGCCGACGAGCTTGGTGTCGAGCACCATCTCGGACCGGGGGTCGAGTCGAGTCATGAGCCTTGGGTGTTGTCGGTGTGGTTCGGCCACGCCTCACGGACGCAGACCGAGGGACAAGGTTACCGGTCACGGCCCCCGCACCCAAACCGGATGCCGTCCGCCCACCAGAGGTGCCGCGTCACGGCATCCGAATCATCGCCGATTCGAGGTGTTTACCGCACGGATCCGCGGGCGGTATCACCTCGACCGCGCGAGTGGCCCGTCGACGGCGCCGGCCACCTGCGGGGCCAGCGTCTCGGCGTAGGTGGCGGTGACGTGGTCCCCGGCCCGGTGCACCGCGACGTGGCCGATGACGACGGGACACTGCCCACCGGGGCAGATCCACGGGGTGAGGTCGAGCAGCGCGACATCCGGACCTGCCTGAGCATCGGGTGCCGAGCCAGCAGCGACGAGCGCCACGGCATCCTGCTGCACCGGCAACCCGCTGCCCGCGACCGCCGGCTGCGCCTCGAAGGTGCAGCGCCCGAGCTCTCGCGGGTTGCGGGCCGCACAGATGTCGAGGTCGTCCGGTGAGAGCGGGCTGTCCCCGACGACGACGACGGGCACACCCCGATCCGTGAGCGACCGCCAGCGGTCGGCGTACCCCTGCACGAGCAGCCCACGGTCGGTGGCCTCTCCCGCCCACGCACTGCGAGCCACCCCCGACGTCACCACGACGTCCGGAGCCTCCTGGTCGAGCGAGCGCACCACGGCCTCGTTCCAGGCGTCGCACTCGGGGTAGGCAACCCCCGCCTCGGCCGCTGGCGCAGCGGCGAACGCGCATGCTGACTTGCCCCACGTGACGATCCGCCACCCGCGCTCGGCCGCGACCGCCTGGAGGGCAGGCAGCCACTGCATCGCCTTGGAGTCACCGACGAGGGCGATCGTCCTCGCCCCGTCGGGGTCCCCGAACGTGCACGCCACCGGCTCGGTGGCGGCATGGTCGACCTGGCAGCGATCGACGTCGGCGGCCGGCCGGTCCTCACCGGCCACGAGGGGGTCAGGCGTCACCCAACCGGGGTCGTCGACATCCGTGACAACCCGCCCGGGGACCACGGTGGCCGCACCGAGGTCAGCCACGACGACCACCCCGTCCGGGGGCGTCGTCGTGAACGGTGAGCGCAGCGGCAGCAGGGGCAGGGCCGCGAGCACGCCCACCAGCGACAGTGCCAGCCCGCTCACGAGCAGGGCCCGCGGGCGCTCGCGCAGCCACGGACCGTGGTGGATGGGCGTCTCGACGAAGCGCCACGACAGCCAGGCCGGGGCGATCGATGCGACGGCGAGCGCGACCTTGCCCCAGGCCGGGAGGGTGGTGCCCACGGCATCCGCGGTCCATTCCCCGAGCACGATGAACGGCCAGTGCCACAGGTAGATCGAGTACGACAACCCGCCGATCCACACCATCGGCCGCCACCCGAGCACCTGGCCCGCACCGTGGCCGCCGCCCGACTGCCAGCCGAGCCACAGCAGCACCGCGGTCGGCACCGTCGGCAGCAGTGCCCAGGCCCCCGGCCAGTCGATGCCGTCGGGCAGCAGCAAAGCCACCGCCACCAGGGTGAGCAGGGCCGCCCAGCCGAGCACCCTCGCGCCACGAACTGGGGATGCCGGTCGCGGCCTCCCAGCGAGCGTCACCGCGAGCATCGCCCCCACCCCGAGTTCCCACACCCGGGTGGTCGTCGTGAAGAACGCCGGCCGGGGGGAGGTGTCCGAGAACCAGATCGACCAGACGAAGGAGACCGCGACGAGCGCCCCGAGCGCGCCGAGCACGACCCGGCGGCTCGGGCGCCGCACGACCAGGGCCAGCACGATGAGCAGCAGCGGCCACAGGACGTAGAACTGCTCCTCGACGGCCAGCGACCAGAAGTGCTGCACGGGTGAGGGGCGGATGTCGGAGGCGAGGTAGTCGACCTCTCGCCGGGCGAACACCCAGTTGACGACGTAGGCCGCGGATGCCGCGATGTCGACCCCGATGTCGCGCCGTCGCAACCCGGGCACCACGAGGTACGACACGAGCGAGGTGAGAACCAGGACGAGCACCGCGGCGGGCAGCAGGCGCCGGATCCGTCGACCGACGAACCGCGACCAGGAGATCGTCCCGGTGGTCCACAGCTCGGTGACGAGCAACCCGGTGATGAGGAAGCCGGAGATGACGAAGAAGATGTCGACGCCGATGAACCCGCCATGCAGCGGCAGGCCCGCGTGATGGGCCAGGACGGTGAGGATGGCGACCGCGCGCAGGCCCTCGATGTCCGGGCGGAAACCCGAGTGGCGCGCGGGCGTCTCAGCCGTCGGCACGCAGGCGGTCGACAAGGGCGTCGCGCACCTCGTCCGGCACCAGGCCGGTCACGTCGCCGCCGAAGCGCACGACCTCCTTGACGAGCGAGCTCGACACGTGCGCCAGCGCCGGGTCGCCCGGGATGAAGACCGTCTCGATGCCGGTGAGGTGGCGGTTCATCAGCGCCATCGGGAGCTCGTACTCGAAGTCGGTGGAGCCGCGCAGCCCCTTGACGATCACCGAGGCGTCGAGGTCGCGGCAGACGTCGACGAGCAACGTGCCGGCGAAGGCCTCGACCCGCACCGTGCCCGCAGCGCCGGTGCCGTTGTCGGCAGCACCGGCACCAGCGCCAGGACCGAGACGCTCGGCGACACCCCGCTCGATGAACGCGATCCGCTCGTGCACGCTGAACGTCCCCGCCTTGGCCGGGTTGTGCAGCACAGCCACGACGACCTCGTCGTGGATCGCCGCAGCCCGGGCGATGACGTCGAGGTGACCGTGGGTCACGGGGTCATAGGAGCCTGGGCACACGGCTCGGCGCACGGTGTCGGTCACACCCCCACGCTACTTCTTGGCGGCCTCCTCGATCTCCTTCGCCTTCGCCTTCGCTGCGTCCTTGACGGCGTCGGCCTCCTCGCGAGCCTCCTCCGGGGCGAGCACGCCCTCGTCCACCGCCTCTGCGAGCAGGGCCGCCACCTGTTCGGCGGAGGCGCAGCCCTCCTCGAGCAACTGGTTGCGGCGCGTCGCCCAGGCGACCCCGAGTGACTCGCGGCGGTCGATGGACAGGTCCTCGCGGGCCGGGTTGAGGATGTCGGTCTCCTCCTCCCCCGCGTGGTGGTTCACCGCGGTGGCGAGCTCTTCGAGGGCGTCGTCGTACTTCTGGGTGTCGGTGCCCTTGGCCTCCAGGAACGCGAGCAGGGCCTCGTTGATCTCGGCGTGCTCCTCCTCGCTGTGCTCCTCCTCGTGGGCGCCGATGGCGCGGGCGCGGCGCAGGTCGGGGTAGACCTTCTCCTCCTCGGCCACGGCGTGCGCGACGAGCAGTTCAGCCAGCGCCTGGCGGGCGGCGGCGCGGTCGGCGTCGCTGCGGCGGCACTCGCGCAGCAGGTCCTCGAAGAGGCGGTGGTCGTCGAGGATCAGCTCGATGACGTCGCCGGAAGTGGGTCGGGGGATCTCGATGTCTGTCATTGACCCATCGTCACCAATTCGCCGACCGAAATGTGCCCGAGCAACCGACTTCGTGCGACTTCGGTGCGCTGGGAGGGCCGAAAACACGCAAACTCCGCACCGAAGTCGCACGAAGTCGCAACCTCTGGTCGAGGCTGGATGCTGGGATCGTGGATGCCGGTGACGGGGAGGGTGGGCACGGCCGGATGCCGGGTGGGTCAGGTTGCGGGGCGGGCCAGCCAGATCGTGGTCTCGCCGTACTTTCGGGGTTTGCCGTCCCGTTCGAGCCCTTCGGGCCAGGTCGGCTCGGGGCTGCGCTTCGACCGCTCGACGACCACGAGCGCCGCGGGGCGCAGCCACCCTGACGCGAGCCGGGCCAGCACGGCGCCCAGGGCGCCCTCGTCGACGTCGTAGGGAGGGTCGATGAACACCAGGTCGACCTGCTCCGGCTCCCCCGCCGCGCGCGCCAAGGCAGCGTCGACCGTCGAGCGAGACACTCGCACCCGCTGACCCACCCCCAGCTCGCGCACGTTGCCCGCGATGACGTCGGCCGCACGCCGGTCGGACTCCACGAGCAGCACCGACTCCGCTCCCCTGCTGGCGGCCTCGAGCCCCAGGGCCCCTGACCCGGCATAGAGGTCGAGCACCCGTGCACCGGCCACGGCGCCGCGGGCGTCGAGCGCGCTGAACAGGGCCTCGCGAACCCGGTCACT
>JAGNQK010000030.1:16832-22027 GCA_017989115.1 Dermatophilaceae bacterium
CCGCTCCCCTGCTGGCGGCCTCGAGCCCCAGGGCCCCTGACCCGGCATAGAGGTCGAGCACCCGTGCACCGGCCACGGCGCCGCGGGCGTCGAGCGCGCTGAACAGGGCCTCGCGAACCCGGTCACTCGTCGGCCGGGTGCCCGATCCGGGTGGAGTGCGCAGCGTGCGACCCCCGAGGGTTCCGGCGATGATGCGGGTCATCAGCCACGCTCCAGGTAGGCGGCCTGCTCGGCGTCGACCCGGGCACGAACGGCCTCGGCGAGCTCGGGGTGGTCGGTGAAGTCGGGGTCGGCGGCGACGAGGGCGAAGGCGTCCTCACGGGCATCGACGATGACGTCCTCGTCCTCCAGGATGTGCAGGAACTCCAGCTGCGTGCGCCGCCCGTGCTGCGCCGCGCCGAGGATGTCCCCCTCGCGCCGCTGTGACAGGTCGAGCCGGGCCAGCTCGAAGCCGTCGGTGGTGGCCGCCACGGCCGACAGGCGCGTCATCGCCGGCTCCGCGTCGGTGCCGGTGACGAGCAGGCACAGCCCGGGGTGCCCACCGCGACCGATCCGCCCCCGCAGCTGGTGCAGCTGCGAGACACCGAACCGGTCGGCATCCATGACGACCATGACGCTGGCGTTGGCGACGTCGACCCCCACCTCGATGACGGTGGTCGAGACGAGCACGTCGAGATCGCCCTGCTGGAACCGCAGCATGATGGCGTCCTTGTCCTCGGCACTGAGCCGGCCGTGCAGCACGCCGATCGACAACCCGGCCAGGGCGGGCTGCTCGAGCAGCGCCGCGTGCACGGCGTAGACGCTCTTCAATGGCCGAGGCGGTGCCGCAGCCGCCTGGCCGGAACCAGTGCCGTCATCGTCGGGCACGACCTCGTCGCGCAGGTCGGCCCCGTCGGTGATGCCCACGATGGAGCCGTCACCGGTGCCGTCATCGCCGATCCGCGGGCAGACGACGTAGGCCTGGCGACCGGCCCGGACCTCTTCGGCCACCCGCTCCCAGGTGCGGGCCATCCACCCCGGCCGCTCCTCCGGCACGACGTGGGTGGTGATCGGCGCCCGCCCGGCAGGCAGTTCTCGCAGGGTGGAGGTCTCGAGGTCGCCGAACACCGTCATCGCCACGGTGCGCGGGATCGGCGTCGCCGTCATCACCAGGACGTGTGGCGGCACGACTCCCTTGCCGCGCAGTGCGTCGCGCTGCTCGACCCCGAACCGGTGCTGCTCGTCGACGACGACGAGCGCGAGGTCGAAGAAGTCGACGTTCTCCTGGAGCAGGGCGTGCGTGCCGATCACGATTCCGGCGTCACCACTGGCGACGTCGAGCAGGGTCCGGCGGCGCACGGCCGTGGGTTGGCTACCCGTCAGCAGGGCCACCCGGGTCGCGTTCTCGGCACCACCGAGCATCCCCCCGTCGGCGAGGTCACCGAGCATCGTGGTGATCGTGCGGTGGTGTTGCCCGGCGAGCACCTCGGTGGGCGCCAACAGCGCCGCCTGCCCCCCGGCATCCACCGCGGCCAGCATCGCCCGCAGGGCGACGACGGTCTTGCCCGAGCCCACCTCACCCTGGAGCAGACGGTGCATCGGCACCTCGCGGGCCATCTCGTCGGCGATCGTCGCGCCGACCTCGCGCTGCCCCGCGGTCAGCTTGAACGGCAGCCGGGAGTCGAAGGCCTCGAGGATGCCCCCCGACCTCGTCGCGCGGGGCCGGGTCACCTGCCCGGATGCCGTGCGGCGCCGCTGCGCCAACGTCACCTGGAGGACGAACGCCTCCTCGTACCGCAGCCGCCGCCGGGCCTGCTCGACCTCCTCCCACGAGTTCGGGGTGTGGATGCCGCGCAGCGCCTGGGTGCGTGAGACGAGTCGGCGGGTGGTCCGCACGCTCTCGGGGATCGGGTCGGGCACCTCGTCGAGGACGTCGAGCACCCGGCGCACGCTCTCGGTGACGGTCCACGTGTGCAGCGACCCGACCGCGCGGTAGATGGGGATGAGGTCCTTGCGATCGCCGGCGTCGAAGTCGTCGAGCATCGTGTAGCCCGGGTGGGTCAGCTGGAGGCGGTTGTTGTAGGTGCCGACCACCCCGGCGAAGATGCCGCGTGCGCCGGGCACGAGCACCTTCTCGTGACCCCAGGCCTTGAAGAAGGTGATGTCGATGTCGTGCGTGCCGTCGGTGATGACGACGTTGAGCATGGTGCCCTTGCGCGCCTTCATCGACCGCGTGGTCGCGCTCTTGACCTCGGCAACACCGACGAGGAACTCGCCGGGCGTCACCGACCCCAGGTCGCTCTCGCGGGTGCGGTAGCGGCGCGGCCAGAACGCCAGCAGGTCGCCCACGGTGTGGATGTCGCGGGCCGTGGCGAACTTCTTGGCCGCGGTGGCGATGATCGGTGCCAGCTTGCTCGACTCCGTCGCCACGTCAGGTCACCGCCAACTCACTCCACCCCGATGAGCAGCGGATAGACGGGTTGCCCCCCGTCGAGGACGAGGACCTCGATCTCGGGGCGATCGCGTTCCAGGGCGGCCGCGGCCCGTTCACCGAGGCCGGGCGCGGCGTCGGCCCCGACGACGAGGGTCACGAGCTCTCCACCGGCGGACAGCAACCGGTCGAGGACCTCACGGGCCGCGACCTCGATCTCGGCGCCGAGGAAGGCGACGTCGCCGTCGACGATGCCGAGGATGTCGCCGGGGTGGCAGACGCCCGCCCAGGTCAGGGCCTCCTTGGTCGCGACGGACACGGCGCCGTGGCGGGTGGCGACGGCCGCACCGGTCATCGCGACGACGTTGGCGTGCACGGCACGCGCAGGGTCCAGGACCGCGAGCGCGGCCAGGGTCTGCACGGTCGTGCGGGCCGGCACGACATGGGCGTCGATGCCTTCGCCCATGGCGGCCTCGGCCGCGACCCCGGCCGCCATGAGCGTGTCGCGGTCGCCGGGCAGGATCACCACCGACGGCGCGCCCGTGGCCCGCACCGCCGCGAGCAGCTGGCCGGCCGATGCGCGCCGGCCCGCAGCCGACGGGACGACCGTGGCCCCGGCCTCGCGCAGCAGGGTGGCGATGCCCGGGCCGGCGGCACACGCCACCACAGCGATGGGTGAGGGGTGTTCGCGGGTGCGTGACTGGGTGGCGAAGTGGGAGATGCGGATCCGCTCGGGGCGTCCGGCGGCGATTCCGGCCTCGACCGCAGCCCCGGGGTCGTCGACGTGCACGTGCACGTTCCAGAGGTCAGGCCCCCCGACGACGAGGAGGGAGTCGCCGAGCCCGTCGAGGGTGTGGGTCAGGGTCTCCACAGCCGCCGCGTCCGTGGCGTTCAGCAGGTACATGACCTCGTATGCCGGGCCGTCCCCACCGTGGTCGGCCTCGCGGTCGAGCGGGTCGTGACCGGGCAGCACCTCGTGGGCCGCGGGGCCGGTGCCGACCGCGGTGCCGGCACGCCACTCGTCGCGGCGGTGCAGGACCGGACCAGCCGCGAGCAGGCTGTCCTCGTCGTCGGTCCAGCGCCCGGTGATGGCGCGATGGAACGACTCGAGCATCAGGACACACCCGGCCCCGCCGGCGTCGACGACCCCGGCCCGGGCGAGGGCCTCGAGCTGGTCGGGGGTGCGCGCCAGGGCTGCACGGGCGGCGTCGACGGCGGCCTGAGCGACGTCGGCCAGCGACCCACCGCGGTTGGCGGCGTCGACAGCGGCGGCGACCCCGGCATCCGCGACGGTGAGGATCGTGCCCTCCTGCGGGTGCGCGACGCACGCGCGGGCCGCGGCGGCCCCGCGGGCGAAGGCTGCCGCGAGCAGCGGGGCGTCGACCACCTCGGCATCGGCCTCGATGACGACGTCGCAGATGCCCCCGACGATCTGGCTGACGATGACACCGGAGTTCCCGCGCGCCGAGAGCAGGATCGCCCGCTTGAGCGTGTGGCACTCGCGCACCAGGCTGGCGGTGCCGAGGATGCCGGCGCCCTCGTGGACGGCGACCACCTCGTCGATGGCCGCGTCGAAGGTGAGGTAGAGGTTGGTCCCGGTGTCGCCGTCGGGCACGGGGAAGACGTTGAGGGCGTCGATCTCGGTACGTCGGGCCGCGAGCGCCGCACGAGTCAACAGCGCCCAGTGGCGGGCGTCGGCAGCAGTGAGGACGTCGAGCACGGCCTCACCCTAACCGTCACGGCCGACGCCCGCGGGGAGGCGTTTTGGTTGCTCGGGCGTGACTCGGCTACTCTTGTCCGGTTGCGAGCCTGCTCGTGCGGGCCGCCGAAGACCATCAATCACACCATCTCAGGAGTACACCCGTGGCTGCCAACTGCGACGTCTGCGGCAAGGGACCCTCTTTCGGGCACAGCATCTCGCACTCGCACCGCCGCACCAAGCGTCGCTGGAACCCCAACATCCAGCGCGTCAAGGCGCTCGTCGGCGACGCCGGTGTGACCCCGAAGCGGCTCAACGTCTGCACCTCCTGCCTCAAGGCGGGCAAGGTCAAGCGCTGAGGTCCCCTCACGCACCATGAACCGGGCGGTCCCCTTGGGGGCCGCCCGTTTTAGTTGCCCTCGGGAGGCTGGGCGAGATCGGGATGCCGTTCAGCGGGCGAAGTGGTCCCATCCCCTCGCGTGGTCGGGCACCACGCCGTCGACGGTGACCCGGGGCCCGTCCGGGCCGGCCGCGAGCACCCGCCCGATGACGACCCACGGGTGGTCCGGGTCCTGCGGCAGCGAGACCTCGTCGGCGAAGGCCCCGACGAGGGAGTGCTCCTCGCCGCCGGTGAGCACCTGGTGCCAGGCCTCGTGCTCGCCGAGGGCAACCGTGAGCGGCCCTGCGGCGAACCGCTCGCGCAGCACGGCTGCGTCGAGGTCGACGCCGACCCCGCTGGCCCGGGCGATCCGGGTCAGGTCGGTGACCAGCCCGTCCGAGACGTCGATGAGAGCGTGCGCCCCGGAGGCCGCGGCGCGCGGCCCCGCCTGCCACGGTGGCACCGGCGCCCGGTGGTACGTCACCAACGCGCGCACGGCCGCGGACCGCGACGACCCGGCATCCGGCCCGCTCCCGTCACCGTCGCTGCACCCCGGCTCGTCCCAGACGGCCGCGCCGCGCGCTCCCTCACCCCGGTGGAGCAGCACCAGCCCGCCCCCGGACCGGCCGAGCGACCCGCACACGGCGACGACGTCCCCGGGCCGCGCGCCCGAGCGCAGCACGGGCGCGCGCCCGCGAAGGTCACCC
>JAGNQK010000144.1 GCA_017989115.1 Dermatophilaceae bacterium
GCGCCGATCTCGCCGTAGTTGACGGTGTCGACGAGGTCGTCACTGGCCCCGGCCGCGGCGAGGTCGACGGTCAGCGCGACGTCGACGACGAACTCCTGCCCCTCGCGGCGCTCGTGCTCGAAGACCCCGTGGAACCCGCGGCCCCGCACGCCGCTGAGCACGATGCGGTCACTCATGAGCGCCTCGCAGTGCGTCGACGACGTCGAGGGTGTCGATGGTGCTGACAACGTCGTGCACCCGCACCGCCCACACGCCGAGCCGGGCCACGTGCGCCGTGGTCACGGCCGTGGCGACGTCGCGATCGAGAGGGGGGCGGACGGCATCCGGGGTGCGCCCGACGTGCCCGAGGAAGGTCTTGCGTGACGTGCCGACGAGCAGTCGGTGCCCGAGCGCCATGACCTCGTCGAGCCGGCGCAGCAGCTCCCAGTTGTGCTCGGCCTTCTTGGCGAAGCCGAAGCCCGGGTCGAGGACGATGTTCTCGGCGGCGACTCCGGCACCGGTCAGGGCCTCGACGCGCGCCATCAGCTCACGCGAGACGTCGGCCACGACGTCGTCGTAGACGGCGAACGACTGCATGACCGTGCTGTGGGCCCGCCAGTGCATCGCGATGAACGGCACGCCGCGCTCGGCGACCAGCGCGCCCATCTCGGGGTCGGCCAGGCCACCACTGACGTCGTTGACGACAACCGCGCCCGCGTCCAGCGCCGCCGCGGCGACCTCGGCACGCATCGTGTCGACCGACACCGGCGCGACCTCCCGCAGCGCCTCGATGACCGGCAGCACCCGACGCAGCTCCTCGGCAGCGCTCGGCCGCTGCGCACCGGGGCGGGTCGACTCACCCCCCACGTCGAGCAGGTCGGCACCGGCGACCACGAGGTCGCGGCCGTGCGCCACGGCATCCTGCGGGGTGAACCAGGCCCCACCGTCACTGAACGAATCGGGGGTCACGTTGACCACGCCCATGACGAGGGGGCGGCCGCCGCGAGCCTCGGGCAACGTCGACGCCGACAGCGTCACGAGCGGGTCACCACGTCAGCGCTTGCCGCCGAGCAGCAACGACATCGCCTCGGAGCGGGTGGCCGGATCGCGCAGCTGGCCGCGCACTGCCGAGGTGATGGTGCGCGATCCCGGCTTCTGCACGCCACGCATCGACATGCACAGGTGCTCGGCCTCGATGACCACGATGACCCCCTGGGCCCCGAGGTGGGTCACGAGGGCGTCGGCCACCTGGGTGGTGATCTGCTCCTGCACCTGCGGGCGGCGGGCGAACACCTCGACGAGGCGGCCGAGCTTGCTCAGCCCGGTGACCTTGCCGTCCTCGGCCGGGATGTAGCCGATGTGCGCGACCCCGTGGAAGGGCAGCAGGTGGTGCTCACACGTGGAGTACATCGGGATGTCGCGCACGATGATGAGCTCTTCGTGGTCGATCGAGAAGGTCGTCGACAGCACGTCGGCCGGGTCCTGGTTGAGGCCCGCATAGAGCTCGCGGGCGGCGCGAGCCACCCGGCCCGGGGTCTCGCGCAGGCCCTCGCGGTCGGGGTCCTCCCCGATGGCGAACAGCAGCTCGCGCACCGCGGCCTCGGCCCGGGCGAGGTCGACCCCGCGCGGGCCGACGCCGCTCGCGTCAGCGCCGACCTCAGGAGTCGACACGGCCACCGTCCGGCACCTGGATGATCTGGGTCGGCGGGGTGTCCTCTGCCTGCGTCGGGGCGCCGGCGCGGGCTGCCGCGTCGATGTCGGCCTCCGTTCCCGGGTCGCCGGGGTTCACCGAGGCACCCGCGGGAGCACCGGAGCCGTTGCTGCGACCGTTGAGGGCAGCCTGCTCGGCCGGGGTGAGCACCGGCGGGCGGTCCGAGAGCGTGCGGTGCTCGCTGGAGAGCCACAGGTCGCGCACCGGACGCTTGCGCACGTCCTTGAAGATCTCGGCGAGCTCGGCCGCGTTGAGCGTCTCCTTGTCGAGCAGGTCGAGCACGAGGCGGTCCAAGATGTCGCGGTTGTCGTTGACGGCGTGCCAGGCCTCGTCGTGCGCGTCGTCGACGAGCCGGCGGACCTCCTCGTCGACGACGGCGGCAACCTGCTCGGAGTAGTCACGCTGGTGGCCCATGTCGCGGCCGAGGAACACCTCGCCCTGGCTCTGACCGAGCTTGATCGCACCGACCCGCTCGCTCATGCCGTACTCGGTGACCATCTTGCGGGCCATGCCCGTCGCCTTCTCGATGTCGTTCGCGGCCCCGGTCGTCGGGTCGTGGAAGATGATCTCCTCCGCGACGCGGCCACCGAGGGCGTAGGCGAGCTGGTCGAGGATCTCGTTGCGGGTGGTGGAGTACTTGTCGTCGGTCGGCATCACCATCGTGTAGCCGAGAGCACGCCCGCGAGGCAGGATCGTCACCTTGGTGACCGGCGAGGTGTGGTTCATCGCCGCAGCCACCAGGGCGTGACCGCCCTCGTGGTAGGCCGTGATCTTGCGCTCCTTGGCCGACATGATGCGCGTGCGCTTCTGCGGGCCGGCGATGACGCGGTCGATGGCCTCGTCGAGCACCTCGTCGTCGATGAGCTTCTTGTCACCGCGAGCGGTGAGCAGCGCGGCCTCGTTGAGCACGTTGGCCAGGTCGGCACCGGTGAAGCCGGGTGTGCGGCGGGCGACGGCGAGCAGGTCGACGCCGGAGGCCATCGGCTTGCCCTGCGAGTGCACCTCGAGGATGCGGTGACGACCGATCATGTCGGGTGCCTCGACGGCGATCTGCCGGTCGAAACGGCCGGGGCGCAGCAGGGCGGGGTCGAGGATGTCGGGGCGGTTGGTCGCGGCGATGAGGATGACGTTGGTCTTGACGTCGAACCCGTCCATCTCGACGAGCAGCTGGTTGAGGGTCTGCTCACGCTCGTCGTGCCCACCACCGAGGCCTGCGCCACGGTGACGGCCCACGGCATCGATCTCGTCGACGAACACGATCGCCGGGGCGTTGGCCTTGGCCTGCTCGAACAGGTCACGCACGCGGGAGGCACCCACACCGACGAACATCTCGACGAAGTCGGAACCGGAGATGGAGTAGAACGGGACCCCGGCCTCGCCGGCCACCGCGCGGGCCAGCAGGGTCTTGCCCGTGCCGGGAGGGCCGTAGAGCAGCACGCCCTTGGGGATCTTGGCGCCGACGGCGAGGAACTTGGCCGGCTCGGCGAGGAACTCCTTGATCTCGTGGAGCTCCTCGACGGCCTCGTCGGCACCCGCGACGTCGGCGAAGGTGACCTTGGGGGTGTCCTTGGTCGCGAGCTTGGCCTTGGACTTGCCGAACTGCATCACCCGCGAGCCGCCACCCTGGGCCTGGCTCATGAGGAACCAGAACAGTCCGACGAGGAGCAGCACGGGGAAGAAGCTGATGAAGATCGTCCAGAACGCGCTGGTGCTCTCGACCTTGTCGTTGTACCCGTTCGGCAGGTTGGTGCGCAGGGAGTCCACGAGCTGCTCGGCGCGGGCGTCGACGAACTCGGCGCGCACCTTGGTGGCCCCGCTGACGTTGTTCGCCTCGTCGCTGAAGGTCTGGCCGTCGCGCAGGTCCAGGGTGAGGACGTTCTCCGTCGTCATCTGGGCCTTGTCGACCTTCTTGTCGACGATGAGCTTCTCGGCCTGGGCCGTGGTGATCGTCGTGTAGCCGCCGTCGCCGTCGAAGGAGAACACCGTCAGCATCACCACGACGACGGCCAGCACCCAGAACAACGGGGCCTTGAAGATGCGCTTGAAGTCCATGTGGGTGCGGAGCTCGCGCTCCGGTCCTCCTGCTCGTGGGTCTTTCGGCCGCCCGGCGCTCAGGCCGGGCAGGGACGGGTACACGCTAGCAACGCGCCCCGTTCCCCCCGTGTTCCGATCGAGTCGAAGGCTCTAGCCGTTGTCCAAGGCTCTCAGCTGTAGACGTGCGGGGCGAGGGTCCCGACGCAGCGCAGCCCCCGGTAGGCGTCGGCGAAGTCCAGGCCGTAGCCGACGACGAACTCGTTGGGGATGTCGAACCCGACCCACTTGACGTCGACGTCGACCTTCGCGGCCTCCGGCTTGCGCAGCAGCGTGCAGATCTCGACCGAGGCCGGGTTGCGCGACTCGAGGTTGGCCTTGATCCACGACAGCGTGAGGCCGGAGTCGATGATGTCCTCGACGATCAGCACGTGGCGGCCGGTGATGTCGGTGTCGAGGTCCTTGAGGATGCGCACCACCCCACTGCTCTTGGTGCCAGAACCGTAGGAGGACACCGCCATCCAGTCCACCGGGGCCGTCATCGGCAGGGCACGCATGAGGTCTGCCATCACCATGACCGCCCCCTTGAGCACCCCGACGAGCAGCAGGTCCTTGCCCTCGTACTCGCGCGCGATCAACGCGGCCAGTTCGTCGAGCTTGGTGAGGATCTCCTCCTCGGTGATGAGGACCTTCTCGAGATCGGCTCCCATGTGGGCAGCGTCCACTGCAGCTCCTGGTGTGGTGGGGCGGGTGACGTCGTTGACCTACTCAACCAGAGCCGAGGGGGCGATGGACACCCGGCCGTCGGATCGCCTCACCAGAAGGGCCCCCGGCGCGTGGACCGGACCCTGTCCGCGCCACGCCGTCAGCAGGGCGTCACAGGCCTCGACGTGGCGGGTCGAGACCTGACCGGCTGGTGCCCCCGCGGCGGCGAGCAGGCGGCGCCACACCCTCGAGCGCACGGCGATCGGGATGCCGCGCAGCACCTCGACCGACCACGGCCCACCGCCCAGCGTGGTCGCGGCGGCGTCGGCTGCGGCATCGAGGTGGTCGGCATCAGTGCGAAGGTGGGATGCCGTTCGCGCCAGTGCCGCGGCGACCCCCGGCCCGAGGTCGCGTTCGAGATCGGCCACCGCCCGCCGAGCCCGCACGCGCGCGAAGGCGGGGTCCTCGTTCATCGGGTCGTCCCACCAGGTCAGGCCCTGCGCCGCGGCCGAGGCCCGGCACTGGTCACGGGTGATGCTCAGCAGGGGACGGCGGAAGCGGCCGCGCGCGGGCGGCATCCCCGCCAGGGATCGGGCACCGGATCCGCGCACCAGGCCCAGGAGCACCTGCTCGGCCTGGTCGTCGAGGGTGTGCCCGAGCAGCACGAGGGCGGCGCCGTGCCGGTCGGCGGCCTCCTCCAGCGCGCGGTAGCGGGCTGCCCGGGCGGCCGCCTCGACACCCGCACCGTCGGTGGTGACCTCGACGCGGATCATCTCGACCGGGCCCAGCCCCAAGGTGATCAGGGTCGCCGCGGCCCGGGCTGCGACCTCGGCGGAGGCTGGCTGCAGGCCGTGGTCGACCACCACCGCCCCCGCGCGGATCCCCGCCGCTGGCCCCTCGAACGCCGTCGCCGCAGCCAGCGCCAGGGAGTCCGCACCACCGCTGCACGCGACGAGCACGAGAGGGGGAGCAACGGCATCCGCCGCCGTCCCAGCGGGGGGCCCGGTGCCCGAGGCCGGGGACGAGGACAGCTCAGCGAGGGTGCGACGGACGGCGACCCGAATCGCCGCAGTCGCGGCGTCCGGCTTGCCCCACGGTCGACTCACGACCCCATCCTCCCGACCCAGCGGGTCAGCCGTGGACGCGACGGACCCAGGCCTGCGGGTCCTCGATCTCGCGGGCGAGCGGCAGGGTCTCCGGTGAGGTCCAGATCGCGTTGAACCCGTCCACCCCGACGGACTTCTGCACCCCGCGCACGAACACCGCACCGTCGCGGTACTGACGCAGCTTGGCCTCGAGGCCGAGCAGGCGCCGCAGCATCCGGTCCGGGGCCCCGGCACCCTTGCGCTTCTCGCTGAACTTCGCCCGGATGTGCGCGACGGTCGGGATGTGGGCCGGGC
>JAGNQK010000145.1 GCA_017989115.1 Dermatophilaceae bacterium
CGGAGCTCTCGACCGTCGGGTCGGGCAGCGGGATCGACTCGTTGAGGTCGACGGCCAGCACCTTGGCCAGGCCGGCGACCTTCTCGACGGCCGAGGTGGGCACGGTCGCGCGCACGTACCCGATGCGGTCGTTGGTCATCCCGGTGAAGCCGCCGTTGGACTTCACCGAGGCAGCCACCGCCTTCGTGGCGCCCTTCTCTGTCGCCAGCAGGATGGTCACTCGTTTCTCACCCTTGCTGCGGGCCTTCTCGAGCAGCTGGCGGTCGTGCTGACCCAGCTTGTCCTTGCTGGTCTTCTTCTTCAGCGTGCCCTTGTCGGCGCTGGCCTTGGGTGCCGTGACCTTGGCCCGGGGTTCGGGCTCGGCGGCGCCTGCGGACATGGCCGTGGTCGAGACCAGGCCCGCCGCGAGGGCAGCCGCGGCAAGGGCTGCGAGCGCTGTTCGCGCTGGTTGGGTGGAACGTCGTGGCATTGGCGCATCCTGTCGGGAAGGGTGGTGAGTGAACCCCAGGTTCGGTTGGTGCGCGCACAGTGCACCATGGCGCCCTCTCCAACGGAGGATGTTTCCCGATTTCTGACTATTCCTTTACCGTTTGCGGCGGCGCTCCTGACGTTCGCGTCAAGCGTCAGGCGTCGAGCTGGGCCCACCACGGGTCTGCTGCCGGCGGTCCAGCCGGATCAATGCGTTGCCCTACCTTGGGCACCGTGACCTGGACCCCGGCCGTGTCCGCGGCGGCGAGCAGCCGTTCAACCGGCTCGGCCCAGGGATGCGGCGCGAGCACGAAGGTGCACCAGTGGATCGGCAGCACCAGCCCTCCGCCCATCGCCACGACCGCCTCGACGGCCTCCTCCGGGTCGAGGTGGATGTCGTGCCAGGCCGGGTCGTAGGCGCCGACTGCCATCAGCAACGCGTCGAACGGACCGTGCTCGGCGCCGATCCGGGGGTACCCGTCGAAGTACCCCGTGTCGCCCGAGAAGAACACCCGACCGCCGGCCCCGGAGAGCACCCACGACGCCCAGAGCGTGCCGTCGCGCCGCAGACCGCGACCGGAGAAGTGCTGTGCCTCGACGGCGGTGATCCGCACTCCCGCCACGTCGTGACCGTCCTCCCAGTCGCACTCGACGATGCGATGGGCGGACACCCCCCACGTCTCGAGGTGGGCACCGACGCCGAGCGGAACGACGAAGACGGCACTGGTCAGCTGGCAGAGCTGACGGATGGTGTCCATGTCGAGGTGGTCGTAGTGGTCGTGCGAGATGACGACGGCATCAACCCGGCCCAGACCGGTCAGCGGCACCGGCGCCGCGTGCAGCCGCTTGGGCCCGACGTGCTGGCTCGGGCTGCAACGGTCGCTCCAGACCGGATCGAGCAGGATCCGAGCACCGTCGAGCTCGACCAGGCACGACGCGTGCCCGAACCAGGTGATGTGCAGACCGTCTGGGCGCGGCTCGTGCGAAGCACTGACGACCGGGATCGGCCGGGCCGGTTTGCGGGTCTCAGCGCTGTCCCGGAAGCGGCGCAGCACGTCCCGCTGCCCTGAGGGCATCGAGGAGGTCCCCCGGCTGGTGTTGTGGAACGCCCCCGCGCGGTAGGCCGCCGAGCGCTTCATCCGCTCGAGGCGGGCACCAGCCGGGCGCCCGCCCATGGCGGCGTTCACCCCTCGTCCGGCGGCGGCGAGGGCACCGAGGGCACTGGCTGCACCCGCGGCGATGGCAAGTCTGTTGAGCCTGGTCACCGGGTGATTGTCACCCGCGGTCGCCGCCCTGTCTCGCAGACGCGACGAGCTCGTCGAACAGTCGCGGGTCCGCGCCCGCCTCGGGGTGCCACTGCACGGCCACCCGGAACAGCGATGCCGGGTCCTCCATCGCCTCGAGCGTGCCGTCGTCGTGCCAGGCGGCGGCCCGGTAGCCGGTGCCCTCGAGTGAGGAGGGCCGCACGGCCTGGTGGTGGTAGGTCGGCACGTCGAGCGGCCCGTCCCCGAGGATGCCGGCCAGCCGGGTTCCGCTGACGGGTGTCACGAGGTGGTGGGCGTAGACCCCCGGCGCGGGACAGTGCTCGTCGTTTCCGACGACGTCGGGCAGGTGCTGCTCGAGGGCCGCACCGCCGGCCACGGCCATGACCTGCATCCCGCGACAGATGCCGAGCACCGGCATCCGAGCGACCTTCGACACCCGGGCGAGCGCGAGCTCCCAGGCGTCACGATCGGGCCGCGGGTCCTGCGAGGTGATATGCGGTGGGGCGCCGTAGCGCGCCGCCTCGACGTCCGCTCCCCCTGCGATGACGAGGCCGTCGAGGCGAGCGAGCACCGCTGCCGCGAGGTCGTCGTCAGCGTCCGGTCGCGGTGGCAGGACCACCACGAGCGCCCCTGCGCGCTCGAGGTGGTCCACGTACCCGTGCGGCAGCACCGCACTGCGCTGGGCCACCCAGGGGGCCCGGTCGACGTCCTCGACGTAGCACGAGACGCCGATCACCGGCCGGTCGACACCCATCACCAGTTCGTCATCACAGCGGCGTGACGTAGGCGCCCGAGATGCCGCCGTCGACGAGGAAGGTCGACGCCGTCATGAAGCTCGACTCGTCGGAGGCGAGGAAGAGCACGGCGTTGGCCATCTCCTCGGGCTCGCCGAAGCGGCCCATGGGCACGTGGACGAGGCGGCGCGCGGCCCGCTCGGCGTCCTTGGCGAACAGCTCCTTGAGCAGCGGGGTGTTGACCGGGCCGGGGCACAGCGCGTTGACCCGGATGCCCTCGCGGGCGAACTGCACCCCGAGCTCGCGGGTCATCGACAGCACCCCACCCTTGGACGCCGAGTACGAGATCTGCGAGGTCGCCGCGCCCATCACGGCCACGAAGCTCGCCGTGTTGATGATCGAGCCGGACTTCTGCTCGAGCATGTACGGCAGCACCGCCTTGCAGCACAGGTACACCGACGTGAGGTTGACGAGCTGGACCTTGTCCCAGGCGTCGAGCTCGGTGTCGAGGATCGAGTCGTCGTCGGGCGGGCTGATGCCGGCGTTGTTGAAGGCGATGTCGATGCGCCCGTAGGTGTCGTGAGCCACTTTGAACAGGTTGTCGACGTCGGCCTTGTCGGCGACGTTGGTGTGCACGTACGTGCCACCGACCTCGGCCGCGTACTGCTCCCCCAGCTCGTCGTTGAGGTCGGCGATGACGACCTTTGCGCCCTCCTGCGCGAACCGTCGAACGGTCGCGAGGCCGATGCCGGAGCACCCTCCGGTCACGACGGCGACCTTGCCAGCAAGCCGATCTCCCATGGTGCTCTCCTATGCCTCGGTGTTGATGAAGACGTTCTTGACCTCGGTGAACGCGTCGAGCGCGTCGGGGCCGAGCTCGCGGCCGATGCCGCTGGCCTTGAAGCCGCCGAAGGGCGTCGAGTAGCGCACCGAGCTGTGGCTGTTGACCGACAGGTTGCCGGCCTCGACGCCGCGGGCCACCCGGATCGCCCGACCGACGTCGCGGGTCCAGATCGACCCGGACAGTCCGTATGCCGTGTCGTTGGCCTTGGCGATCGCGTCGGCCTCGTCGTCGAACGCCATGACGGACACGACCGGCCCGAAGACCTCCTCGCGCCACACCCGGTCCTGCGTGCTGCGGGGCAGCACGACCGTGGGCGGGTACCACCAGCCGGCGCCCTCGGGCGCCGCGCCACGGAACGCGACGTCGACCGGCGCGTCACCGGCATCCGCAGCGCCCTCGACGAAGCCGCGAACGGTCTCGCGCTGACCCGCGGAGATCAGCGGGCCCATGTGCGTGGCCTCGTCGCCGGGGTCGCCGACGACGACCTGGCTCATGGCCTGCTCGAAGCGCTCCATGAACGCGTCGAAGACCGAGCGCTGCACGAGGATCCGCGTGCGCGCACAGCAGTCCTGGCCGGCGTTGTCGAGGAAGCTCATCGGGGCGCTGGCCGCCGCGGCGTCGAGGTCGGCATCGGCGAAGACGATGTTGGCCGACTTGCCGCCGAGCTCGAGGGTGACCCGCTTGAGCTGGTCGGCGGCCTTGCGCATGATGCCCTGACCGACCGGGGTGGAGCCGGTGAAGCAGACCTTGCGCACGTCGGGGTGGGTGACGAACCGCTCCCCGACGACCGAGCCCTTACCGGGCAGCACGGTGAACACGCCCTCGGGGATGCCGGCGTCCAGCGCGAGCTCACCGAGCCGGATCGCCGTCAGGGGGGTGAGCTCGGCCGGTTTGAGCACGACGGTGTTGCCGGCCGCGAGCGCCGGGGCCAGGCCCCAGCCCGCGATCGGCATCGGGAAGTTCCACGGCACGATGACCGAGACGACCCCGAGCGGCTCCTTGAAGGTCACGTCGAGCCCACCGGCGACGGGGATCTGCCGGCCGAAGAGGCGCTCGGGTGCCGCGGAGTAGTAGCGCAGCACGTTGACCACGTTGCCGACCTCCCACCGGGCGTTGCCGATGGTGTGGCCGGAGTTCGCCACCTCGAGGGCGGCGAGGTCGTCGGTGGCGGCCTCGACGGCGTCGGCGAACCGGCGCAGCAGCTGGGCACGGTCGGCGGGGCTGACGGCGCGCCAGGCCGGTCCGACCTCGACGGCCCGCGCGACGGCCGCGTCGGTCTCCTCGACGCCGACGAGGTCGATCGTGGTGACGACCTGCTCGGTGGCGGGGTTGATGACGTCGTGCCGCACGGCATCCGTTGTCACAGTGGTGGTCATGGTGTGGGGGTCACAGCCTCTCGAAGCCGCGGACGCGTTCCCAGTCGGTCACCGCGGAGTTGAAGGCCGCGAGTTCGACGTCCGCGGCGTTGACGTAGTGGTCGACGACCTCGTCGCCGAAGGCCTCGCGGGCGATGGCGCTGCCCGCGAGCAGGTCACGTGCCTGAGCCAGGGTCGAGGGCACGTGCTCGTAGTCGCCGACGTAGGCGTTGCCGACGCACGCCGGCTCCAGGGCCAGTCCCTCGCGGATGCCGTGCAGCCCACCCGCGAGCATCGCCGCCACCGCGAGGTAGGGGTTGACGTCGCCTCCGGGGACGCGGTTCTCCACGCGCAGCCCGGCACCGTGGCCGACGACGCGCAGGCTGCACGTTCGGTTGTCGGTCCCCCACGCCACGGCGGTCGGGGCGAAGGACCCGGCGGCGAAGCGCTTGTAGGAGTTGATGTTCGGTGCGTAGAAGTAGGAGAACTCGCGCATCGTCGCGAGCACCCCGGCGAGGAAGCTGTCGAACAGCTCGCTGCGGCCGCCGTCACGGTCGTCGACGGCGAAGACGATGTCCCCGTCGGTGCCGCGCAGTGACAGGTGGATGTGGCACGAGTTGCCCTCACGCTCGTCGTACTTGGCCATGAAGGTCAGCGCCTGACCGTGGCGGGCGGCGATCTCCTTGGCCCCGGTCTTGTAGATCGTGTGGTTGTCGCACGTGCGCAGCACCTCGTCGTAGAGGAACCCGATCTCGTGCTGGCCGAAGTTGCACTCCCCCTTGGCCGACTCCACGGTCATGCCGGCCCGGTACATCTCGTTGCGGATCTCGCGCAGCACCGGCTCGACCTTGCTGCCGCCGAGGATGGAGTAGTCGACGTTGTAGCGGTTGGCGCCCGTCAGGCCGTGGTAGCGACGATCCCACGCGGCGTCGTAGCTGTCCTCGAAGAGGATGAACTCGAGCTCGGTGCCGGCGAAGGCGCCGTACCCGGCATCGGCGGCCCGGGCGATCTGCTGCTTGAGGATGGTGCGCGGGGACTGGGCGACCTCGCCGGTGCCGTCGAGCCACGTGAGGTCGCTCTGGATGGTGGCCGAGTTCGGGTGGCCCGG
>JAGNQK010000146.1 GCA_017989115.1 Dermatophilaceae bacterium
GCTCCGCCTTGGAACCCGCCGTTCCGCCCTCGCGACGACCCAGTCGTCGTGGGTGGCCGACCAGCTGCGCGCGCTCGGCCACGAGGTCGAGCTCGTCGAGGTCAGCACCGAGGGCGACCGCGACCAGACCACACCGCTGGCCCAGCTCGGCGGCACCGGCGTCTTCGTCTCCGCCCTGCGCGCCGCCCTGGTCGACGGGCGGGTCGACCTGGCCGTGCACTCGCTGAAGGACCTGCCCACGACACCCGACCCGGACACGCTCGTCGCCGCGATCCCGGTGCGCGAGGACCCCCGCGACGCCCTCGTCGCCCGGGGCGGGCTCACGCTCGGTGAGCTGCCTGCGGGCTCGACCGTGGGCACGGGCTCCCCCCGCCGCCGTGCCCAGCTCGAGGCCCTGGGCTTCGGCCTCGTCGTCACCGGACTGCGCGGCAACGTCGACACCCGGATGCGGCAGGTCACCGAGGGACACCTCGACGCCGTCGTGCTCGCCGCCGCAGGCCTGCGTCGCCTCGGACGGATCGACGCCGTCAGCGAGCTGCTCGACCCGATCCAGATGCTCCCGGCCCCCGGCCAGGGGGCGCTCGCGGTGGAGGTCCGCGGGGACGACGCGCACACGGCATCCCTCGTCGCCGTGCTCGACGACCACGACACCCGCGCCTGCACCACCGCCGAGCGGGCGTTGCTCGCCGAGCTCGAGGCCGGGTGCTCCGCCCCCGTCGGCGCACTCGCCGAGGTGGTCGAAGGCTTCGACGGCCCTGAGCTCTCCCTGCGAGCCGTCGTCACCTCGCCCGACGGGACGGCTGACCTTCGCCGCTCGCTCGTCGGGGACCCCGCCACCCCCGCCGACCTCGGCAGGCGCCTCGCGCACCTGCTCCTCGAGGACGGCGCAGCCCAGCTGATGTCCGACAGCCCCACGACCGACCACTCCTCCACGACCGACCACCCCGCCACGGAGCGTGCCCTGTGAGCCCCACGCGTTCGACCTCCCCTTCCACCCCCCGCACGCCGGCCCAGGTGGCCTTCGTCGGCGCCGGACCCGGCGACCCCGGGCTGCTCACCGTGCGCGCCAGCGAGCTGCTCGCCGCTGCGGATGCCGTCGTCATCGACCAGGTGGCGCGGCACGACGTCGTCGAGCGGTGGTGCGCACCCGGCACCCCCGTCGTGGATGCCGGCCACGGCGACCACGGTGAGAACCTCACCCACGCGTCGCGCGCCAAGCTCGTCGTGCGGGCCGCGAAGGCGCACCCGGGCGGCCTCGTCGTGCGCCTCATGGACGGTGACCCCGCAGTCTTCAACGGGCTCGCCGAGGAGGCCACCGCCTGCGTGAAGGCAGGGGTGTCCTTCGAGGTGGTTCCGGGCGTCAGCTCGGTCACGGCCGTTCCCTCGTACGCCGGGGTGCCGCTGACGTCGGCCAGCTCCACCGGGGTGCACGTCCTCGTCGCCGGGGCTCGCGGCGTCGACCTCACGGGCGCGCTCGACCCCAAGGTCACCGTCGTCGTCATCGGGGCACCGGACAAGGCCGCCCAGACCTTCGACGCCCTCATCGCCGCCGGTCGTGACGGGGCAACTCCCGTCGCCGTCACCGAGCGCGGCACGAGCACCGACCAGCGCACCGTGACGACGACGCTGTCCTCTGCCGGCGCGACGATGGCCGACGGGCGCTTCCCCGTGCTGGCCGTCGTGGGGTCCACTGTCACCATGCGCGAGACGTTGTCGTGGTTCGAGAGCAAGCCGCTGTTCGGGTGGGAGGTGCTGGTGCCCCGCACGAAGGAGCAGTCGGCCTCGACGTTGGCCCGCCTGCAGCGCCACGGGGCGCAGGCCAAGGTCGTGCCGACGATCTCGGTGGAGCCCCCGCGCACGCCGCAGCAGCTGGAGCGCGCCGTCAAGGGCATGGTCACCGGGCGCTACGAGTGGGTGGGCTTCACGTCCGTCAACGCCGTGCGGGCGATCCGTGAGAAGTTCGACGAGTTCGGGCTCGATGCGCGTTCGTTCGCGGGTCTGCGCGTCGCAGCCGTCGGCGGTGTCACCGCCCAGGCCCTGCGCGACTGGGGCATCACCCCGGACCTCGTGCCGACCGGGGAGCAGTCAGCCCTCGGCCTGCTCGAGGTCTGGCCCGCCTTCGACCCCGACCTCGACCCGATCGCCCGGGTGTTCCTGCCGCGTGCCGACATCGCGACCGAGACGCTCGTCGCGGGCCTGCAGGACATCGGGTGGGAGGTCGACGACGTCACGGCCTACCGCACGGTGCGGGCGGCCCCGCCGCAGGCGTCGGTGCGCGACGCCATCAAGAACGGCTCCTTCGACGCCGTGCTGTTCACGTCGAGCTCGACCGTGCGCAACCTCGTCGGTATCGCGGGCAAGCCGCACCCGACCACGGTCGTCGCCTGCATCGGCCCGGCCACGGCCAAGACCGCGGAAGAGCTCGGCCTGCGGGTCGACGTGCTCGCCCCGGTCGCCAACGCCGACGCGCTCGTCGACGCCCTGGCCGATCACGGCCGCTCGCTGGCCCTGGCGGCCCAGGAGGCCGGTGAGGTCGTCCTGCGCCCGAGCCAGCGTCGTCCGGGTTCGCGCCGCCGCGCCACGTGATGGGTTTCCCGCAGAGCAGGCCACGCCGGTTGCGGCGCACCCCCGCGATCCGGCGCCTGGTGGCGCAGACACGACTGCACCCGGCCGACCTGGTGCTCCCCGTCTTCGTGCGCGAGGGCATCGAGGAGCCGGTGCCGATCTCGGCCATGCCCGGTGTCGTCCAGCACACGCTCGACTCCCTCGTCGAGGAGGCCCACCGCTGCGTGCAGGCCGGGCTCGGCGGGATCATGGTGTTCGGGGTCCCGACCACCAAGGACGCGCGAGGGTCCGGCGCGGACGACCCCGACGGCATCCTCAACGTCGCTCTCGCCCGGTTGGTCGAGGCGGTCGGTGACGACCTCGTCGTCATGGTCGACCTGTGCCTGGACGAGTTCACCGACCACGGCCACTGCGGAGTGCTCGCTCCGGACGGGGCCGTCGACAACGACGCCACGCTCGAGCGGTATGCCGCCATGGCGCTGGCGCAGGCGGCGACCGGTGCCCACGTCCTCGGGCTCTCGGGGATGATGGACGGCCAGGTGGCGCACGTGCGTGCGGCGCTGGATGCCGCGGGGCACACCGACACCGTGCTTTTGGCGTACGCCGCGAAGTACACCTCCGGGCTCTACGGACCGTTCCGCGAGGCCGTGCAGTCCTCGCTCGTCGGTGACCGGGCGGCCTACCAGCAGGACCCGGCCAACGCGACCGAGGCCGTGCGTGAGCTCGAGCTCGACATCGCCGAAGGCGCCGACATCGTCATGGTCAAGCCGGCCGGCCCGCACCTCGACATCATCGCCGCTGCCGCCGCGATGTCGCCGGTTCCGGTTGCCGCGTACCAGATCTCGGGGGAGTACTCGCAGATCGAGGCTGCTGCCGAACGGGGTTGGATCGATCGCGAGCGCGTCATGCTGGAGTCGCTCACGGGCATCCGACGGGCCGGTGCGCAGATCGTGCTGACCTACTACGCCCTCGAGGCGGCCGCCCGCCTCTGACGGCGACTGCGTTGCGTCGACACCGTGTGTCGACCGATCGTCGGATTGGCCGAACCCGACGGCGTGCACCATCATGGAGTGTGATAGACACCTTTCGGGTGCCGGTGGGATGCAGATGTGGAGCGAATCGAGCATGACCAGGCGTAAGAAGGTGATGCTCGGCACCGTGGCGGGGCTCGCGGTGGTGCTCGGGGGAGCAGGAACGGCCTATGCCGCTCACTTCCAGGACCGCGCCCTCCCCGGGAGCACGTTGGCGGGTGAGTCCGTGGCAGGGCTCTCGCGTGATGAGGTGACGGCCGCCGTGCGTGAGCGTGCCGCCGACGTCGAGGTCACGCTGGAGGCCGGCGAGGCGACCCGCACGGCATCCTTGGCCGACCTCGGCTACGCGGTCGACGTCGACGCGACGGTTGACGGCGTCTTCGCCGACCGCACCTGGTCGACCTACGCCACGTCGCTGATGTCCGGCCGCGACGTCGACGCCGTCGTCACCACCGACCCTGCTGCGACCGACTCGGTCATCGCCGACCTGGTCAAGGACTCCGGCGGAATCGGTGTCGACGCCACGGTGAAGCTGGCCAAGGACAAGAAGTCGTTCGTCGTCGTCCCGGCCGTTGCCGGAAAGACCGTGGTGGAGAGCACCTTCCAGGATGCCGTTGGCGCGGCGGCGCGTGAGCTCACCTCGACGAGCACCGTCGTGGAGTTCACCGAGGCCGTCCCCGAGGTGACCACCGAGGAGGCGCAGGCGGTGGCGGCCAAGGCCAACGCGCTGGTCCGGACCCCGGTCGTCGTGTCCGACGGCGATGACGCGCACAAGGCGTCCGTGGCGCGCAAGGCGTCGTGGATCAGCATCCCGGTCACTGATGGGGCACTCGGGGAGCCGACGATCCAGGCCGCCAAGGTCAAGGCCTGGGCGGCCAAGCTGGCCAAGGAGGCCAGGGTCGAGCCTCGCGCGGGTCTGCGCAACGTGACGCAGTCCGGTGACGTGAAGACCGTGGTGACCAGGGCTCGTGACGGCAAGGAGGTCTCCAACGCCGACGCACTCGCCACGGCCGCGGTGGCCGCCCTGACCAGCGGCAAGGCCTACGAGGGCGCCTTCGACTACAAGACCACCAAGGCCACGTGGACGGAGCGGGTCATCGCGGACGGCGCCGAGCGCCTCGCGTACCCCGCGGCCCCGGGCGAGAAGTGGATCGACGTCAACCTCAGCCGGCACACGATGACCGCCTACGTCGGCGCGAAGCCCGTCTACGGCCCGATCTCCATGGTCGACGGACAGGCCGAGAAGCCGACTGTGCGGGGCACGTTCAAGGTCTACTACAAGCGTGAACTGATGACGATGCGCGGAAACAACGCCGACGGCACCCGCTACGAGACGCCCAACGTGCCGTGGAGCACCTTCTTCCACGAAGGTTTCGCCCTGCACGGAGCGCCCTGGCGGTCATCGTTCGGCTACTCCGCGTCCCACGGCTGCGTCAACCTGCCGGTCGGGGTCGCGAAGTGGGTCTACGACTTCGCCCCCATCGGCACCCCGGTCGTCTCCCACTGACGTCGGGACGCACCCCGGCAGGGCCGGTCAGAGGAACTGGGCCGGGTCGAACTCGTCGATGGCGATGACCCGCACCCGTGGGAGCCGCTCGTTGAAGGCCAGGACGTCGTACTCGAGGTCGAAGGTCTCCAGCCCGAGCTCGACGAGCTGGCTGAACGCGTGGTTTCGGAACTCGACGAATCCGACGAGGCCGACCCGGCGGCCGTCGAGCAGCTCGCCGACCTCCTCGACGAAGTCGCCGTCGTTGCTGACGAGGACGACATCGGCCTCGCGCGTGCGCAGCTCGGTCAGCGTGCGCTGGATCGCGATGTCGACGACCTTCTGCCCCGGTGCGCCCGAGAGCGGGATGGGCCGGTAGCCGATGGCGAGCAGGGCCTGGACGAACGTCATGGGCAGCTCGGAGTTGGCCGCGAGGAAGAACAGTCCCTGGGCGGGCTGGTCCCACTGGTCGCGCGCGAACTGCAGCAGCCGTTCCCACCGGGGACGCTCCTCCGGGCGCGGTCGGCGGCCGAGGATCGAGGTGCCCAGCGTGGCGTCGATGTTCTCGCCGTCGACGAGCAGGTAGGTGGTGCGCGCTGCGTCAGCCATGGGCTCACCCTAGACGCAGCATCACGGGCGACTCATTGCGAACGGCCCACCTCGTCCGAGGTGGGCCGTTCGC
>JAGNQK010000147.1 GCA_017989115.1 Dermatophilaceae bacterium
GTACTTCGACGGGTACCCCCGGATCGGCGCCGAGCACGGTCCGTTCGACGCGTTGCTGATGGCCGTCGGCGCCTACGACCCGGCCTGGCACGACATCCACCTCGACCCGGAGGAGTCCGTCGAGGCGGCCGTGGCGATGGGCGGCGGGCTGGTGCTGCCGATCCACTGGTGCACCTTCGTGCTCGCGCCGCATCCCTGGGCCGAGCCGGTTGAACGGCTGCTCGCCGCCGCGGACACGGCCGGGGTCGAAGTCACGGTGCCCAAGGTGGGGCAACGCATTGATCCGGCCGAACCGCCGGCAGCAGACCCGTGGTGGGCCCAGCTCGACGCCTGACGCTTGACGCGAACGTCAGGAGCGACACCGCGAAAAGTAAAGGAATAGTCAGAAATCTGGAAAGATCCTCCCGCTGGACGGGGGCGTCATGGTGCACTGTGCCCGCACCAACCGATCCGGGGGTTCACTCACCACCCTTCCCGACAGGATGCGCCAATGTCACGACGTTCCACCCAACCAGCGCGAACAGCGCTCGCAGCCCTTGCAGCGGCTGCCCTCGCGACAGGCCTGGTCTCGACCACGGCCACGTCCGCAGGTGCCGCAGAGCCCGAACCCCGGGTCAAGGTCACCGCCCCCAAGGCCACCGCCGACAAGGGCACGCTGAAGAAGAAGGCCAGCAAGGACAAGCTGGGCCAGCACGACCGTCAGCTGCTCGAGAAGGCCCGCAGCAAGGGCGAGAAGCGAGTGACCATCCTGCTGGCGACCGAGAAGGGCGCCACGAAGGGGGTTGCTGCTTCGGTCAAGGCCAACGGCGGCTTCACCGGCATGACCAACGACCGCATCGGGTACGTGCGCGCGACCGTGCCGACCTCGGCCGTGGAGAAGGTCGCCGGGCTGGCCAAGGTCCTGGCCGTCGACCTCAACGAGTCGATCCCGCTGCCCGACCCCACGGTCGAGAGCTCCGGTCGCGCGGGGGCCACGGCATCCGTCGACGCTCCGGGGCCGTCGACGCCCGAGGTCAACCCGTACATGCCGACCAACGAGATCGGCTCGGTGGACTTCCGCACCGCCCACCCGACCTGGGACGGCCGCGGTGTCACGATCGGTGTCATCGACTCCGGCGTCGACCTCGACCACCCGGCGCTGCAGACCACCACGACGGGTGAGCGCAAGATCGTCGACTGGGTGACGGCGACCGACCCGATCTTCGACGGCGACGGCACGTGGCGGCGCATGCTGACCGAGATCACCGGCCCCTCCGCCGTCTACGCGGGGCGCACCTGGACCCTGCCGAGCAGCGGGACGTACAAGGTCAACGCCTTCAGTGAGAGCATCACCGCGGCGAGCGAACCCGGTGGCGACGTCAACCGTGACGGTGACACCACCGACATCTTCGGCGTCCTGTACGACTCCAAGACCAACGACATCTGGGTCGACGCCGACCAGAACTTCACCTTCGAGGCCGGCGAGAAGATGCGCCCCTACAAGGAGAACTTCGACGTCCGCCATTTCGGCACCGACAACCCGGCCACCGACATCGTCGAGCGGATGCCGTTCGTCGTCGAGTTCCGCGAGGACGTCGACCTCGCGCCCTTCAACAACCCGGCGCTGCCGCCCACGGCCGACTACGTCAACATCGGCATCGTCGAGGACGCCCACGGCAGCCACGTGGCCGGCATCGCAGCGGGCAACAGCCTGTTCGGCGGCGCGGTCGACGGCCAGGCGCCCGGCGCCCAGGTCGTCTCCTCGCGGGCGTGCACCTGGGGTGGCGGCTGCACGGCGGCGGCCCTGACCGACGGGATGGTCGACCTCGTGGCCAACCGTGGCGTCGACGTCGTCAACATGTCGATCGGCGGCCTGCCCGCCCTCAACGACGGCAACAACGCCCGAGCGCGCCTCTACGACGCCCTCATCGACGAATACGGCGTGCAGCTGTTCATCTCGGCGGGCAACAGCGGCGCCGGCATCAACACCATCGGCGACCCGTCGGTGGCCACCAGCGTGGTCAGCGTCGCCTCGTCGGTGAGCAAGCAGACCTGGCTGTCGAACTACGGCTCGGTCGTCTCCACGCCGCTGACCCTGCACAACTACTCCTCGCGAGGGCCGCGTGAGGACGGCGGCTTCAAGCCCAACATCATGGCTCCCGGCTCGGCCGTCTCGACGGTGCCGCAGTGGCTCGTCCAGCCCGGCGTCGCAGAGACCGGCTACACCCTGCCGGTCGGCTACGCGATGTTCAACGGGACGTCGATGGCCTCGCCGCAGGCGGCGGGCGGAGCGGCCCTGCTGCTCTCGGCCGGTTTCGCCACGGGCACGCCGATCACGCCCGCTCAGCTGCGCGAGTCGATGTACACCACGGCCGACTTCGTCAAGGGGGTCGAGGCGGTGTCCCAGGGCACCGGTCAGCTCGACGTCCCGACCACGTGGAGCGTGCTGAAGAACCGCCCGGCGACGCGCACCTTCACGACTGACGCTCCCGTCTGCACCGTGATCTCCGACTTCCTGGCCACCCCCGACCGCGGCACCGGCGTCTACAACCGCTGCGCTGCGGGTGAGGGCGGCCACAAGGTCGGGCAGAGCAAGACCTACCAGGTCAAGGTCACCCGCACGTCGGGCGCGTCCGGAGCGGTGGCCCACCGGGTTCGCCTCATCGGCAACGACGGGACGTTCACCGTGCCGTCGACGGCGTCACTGCGACTGGACCGCGCGCAGACCATCACCGTCGTGGCCAAGCCGCGCACGGCGGGTCTGCACTCTGCGATCCTGGTCGTCGACGACCCGCGCACCGGCGTCGTCGACCACCGGGTGATGCTCGCCGTCGTGGCGGCCGAGGACCTCAAGGCACCGGCCTACTCGCTGAGCAAGACCGGTGAGGTCGAGCGCAACCTCGTCAAGCGGCACTTCATCACCGTCCCCGAGGGCACCAAGGCCCTGCAGGTAAACCTCGGTGGCATCGCCACGAACAGCCAGGTCCGCTGGATCGCCTTCAACCCATACGGCGTCCCGGTCGACAGCACCGCGACGACGCAGTGCTACACGAACTTCCCGGGCTCGTCGTGCGACGCGAACTCGCGTGCGTACAGCAACCCGATCCCGGGTGTCTGGGAGCTCATCGTGGAGTCACGGCGCACCTCGCCGTTCCTCGACAACCCGTACCGCCTCACGGCCTCGGCCCAGGGCGTCACGGTCGACCCGGCGATCCAGACCGTCGCAGCACCCATCGGTGTGGCCACCCCGGTCACCTGGACGGTGCGCAACGACTTCGGTCCGGTGACGGTCACGCCCCAGGGCGGCAACCTCGGGTCGGCGCTCAGCCAGCGCCCGACCATCGCCGACGCGGCAGCCCAGGAGTTCGAGGTCGCGGTCCCGGCAGGCGCGCAGCGACTCGACGTGACCATCGGCAACCCCTCGGACCTGTCCGCGGACCTCGACCTGACGGTCTACAACGCAGCCGGCGAGCTGGTCGGTCAGGACGCCGACGGTGACTCCGAGGAGTCGGTCTCGATCGCCAGCCCGGCGCCCGGGACGTACACGGTGGTCGTCGACGGCTACTCCGTGCCCGCCGGGAACACCGAGTACGACTACCTCGACGTGTTCTTCTCCTCGGCGCTCGGGACGCTGGCGGTGCCCGGCACCGCCATCACCCTCAGCGGTGGGCAGTCGGCCACGGTCACCGGCACGTTGACGGCTGCTGCCCCGGCGGCCGCCGGACGTCAGCTGTTCGGCGAGATGACCGTCGTCACGCCGGCTGGCGCGGTTCTCGGAACAGGGTCGGTGCTCGTCTCCGCCCCCTGATCTCCCCACCGGAGAAGGCGGCGACCCTCACAGGGTCGCCGCCTTCCCCTGTCCGTGCGTCCGCCGCCGCCAGCATGTGGACGCCCCGTATACCGGGTGGGCGTTGTCGTGCGACAGTGGTCACGTGATGCTTCCTGTGGCCACCGCCACGCTCATTATCGGCTAGCGCGACGAGCACTCCTCGTCGCGCAGACCTCCCGCACCCGGGGGGTCTTTTGCTTGTCGGGAGCGTCGCGGGCGCGGCGTGACCGGGGAGCGAAGGTCGTCCGCCCCCACCCCCGGGCGGCACGACAGCAGAGCTGGCCCGAGAATGGACACGAGCAGCACACGTCATCGCCCCGGCCCGCAGGGCCGGGGCACACGACGCCGGGTGAACCGGCAGACCGATCCGGGTGAAGCAGCGCATGAGCGACCTCCACGTCTACGACACGACGCTGCGCGACGGCGCCCAGCAGGAGGGGCTCAACCTCTCCGTGGCCGACAAGCTCGCCATCGCCTCGCACCTCGACGAGCTGGGCGTCGGCTACATCGAGGGTGGGTGGCCCGGAGCAAACCCCAAGGACACCGAGTTCTTCGCCCGCGCGGCCCAGGACCTCACCCTGCGCAACGCGACGCTCGCGGCGTTCGGGGCCACCCGCCGGGCCGGTGGCCGCGCCGAGACCGACCCGTTGGTGCGGGCCCTGCTCGACAGCCAGGCGCAGGTCGTCACCCTGGTCGCCAAGTCGCACACCGGCCACGTCGAGCGCGCCCTGCGCACCACCCTCGCCGAGAACCTGGAGATGATCCGCGACACAGTCTCCTTCCTGCGGGCCGAGGGTCGTCGGGTCTTCCTGGACGCCGAACACTTCTTCGACGGCTACGCGACCGACCGCGACTACGCCCTCGAGGCGGTACGGGTCGCCGCCGAGTCCGGCGCGGAGGTGATCGCCCTGTGCGACACCAACGGCGGGATGCTGCCCGACCAGGTCGCTGAAATCGTGCGCGACGTCGTGGTCAGCACCGGCGCCCGGATCGGCATCCACTGCCACAACGACACCGGTTGCGCCGTCGCCAACTCGATGGCCGCTGTCGAGGCGGGTGCCACGCACGTGCAGGGCACCGTCAACGGGTACGGCGAGCGCACGGGCAACGCCGACCTGCTCACCGTCGTCGCCAACCTCCAGCTCAAGAAGGGCTCCGAGCTGCTCGAACCGCACCGGCTGCAGGAGTCGACCCGCATCGCGCACGCCATCGCCGAGGTGACCAACGTGCCGGCCTACTCCCGCCAGCCCTACGTCGGCTCGAGCGCCTTCGCGCACAAGGCCGGCCTGCACGCGAGCGCCATCAAGATCGACCCGGACCTCTACCAGCACATGGACCCCAAGCACGTGGGCAACGACATGCGAATGCTGGTGTCCGACATGGCTGGTCGCGCCTCGATCGAGCTGAAGTCGCGCGAGCTGGGTTTCGACCTCGACCCCACGAACGAGGTGGATGCCGCCACCCTCGCCAGGGTGCTTCGCGCCGTCAAGGACAAGGAGCTGCGCGGCTACACCTTCGACGCGGCCGACGCGAGCTTCGAGCTGCTGCTGCGCCGTGAGGTCGACGGCGCCCTTCCCGCCTTCTTCGAGGTCGAGTCCTGGCGCGTCATCACCGACGCACGCGGGGAGGACGACGCGCTCTCCGAGGCGACGGTGAAGCTGAGCGCCGCCGGTGAGCGGGTCGTCCAGACCGGCGAGGGCAACGGTCCGGTCAACGCCCTCGACCACGCGCTGCGTGCGGCCCTGGCCGCTGCCTACCCGGAGATCGGCCACCTCGAGCTCATCGACTACAAGGTGCGCATCCTCGATGCCGCCCACGGCACGGATGCCGTGACGCGGGTGCTCATCGAGACCTCCGACGGCACCACCTCGTGGATGACCATCGGGGTCGCCGCGAACATCCTCGAGGCGTCGTGGGA
>JAGNQK010000031.1:0-5457 GCA_017989115.1 Dermatophilaceae bacterium
GATACCGGGTCAGCTCAGGCGCTCGACGATGATCGCCATGCCCTGGCCGCCGCCGACGCACATCGTCTCCAGGCCGAACTGGCCGTCGCGCGTCTGCAACCCGTTGATGAGCGTGGTCATGATGCGTGTGCCGGTCGACCCGAACGGGTGACCCAGGGCGATGGCGCCGCCGTGCACGTTGAGCCGCTCGGGGTCCATGCCCAGGTCGTCGGCGCTGGGCAGCACCTGCGCCGCGAACGCCTCGTTGATCTCGTAGAGGTCCATGTCACCGATGCTCATGCCCGCCCGGGCCAGCGCCTGACGCGACGCCTCGACCGGTCCGAGGCCCATGATCTCCGGCGAGAGCCCCGACACCCCGGTCGACACGATCCGCGCGAGCGGCGTCAGCCCCAGCTCACGCGCCCGGACATCGCTCATCACGACCACCCCGGAGGCCCCGTCGTTCAGCGGGCAGCAGTTGCCCGCCGTGACGGTGCCCTCCTCGCGGAACACCGGCTTCAGCCCCGACACGGCCTCCAGCGTCACCCCGGCCCGCGGCCCGTCGTCGGTCGAGACCACCGTGCCGTCGGGCATCGTCACCGGCAGGATCTCGCGGGCGAAGAACCCGTCGGCGATCGCCTGCTCGGCCCGGTTCTGGCTCAGCACACCCCACTCGTCCTGGCGTGCCCGCGACACCCCGCGCGCGGTCGCGACGTTCTCCGCCGTCTGCCCCATTGAGAGGTAGATGTCGGGCAGCATCCCGGCCTCACGCGGGTCGGTCCAGGTCGCGTTGGACGCCGCCATCTCGGCCGAGCGCGCAGCAGAATCGGCGAACAGGGGGTTCTGGGTGTCGGCGTCGCTGCCACCCGCACCCGCGAACGAGGTGTACTGCGAGACGCACTCGACCCCGCCGACCAAGAACGTGTCGCCCTCGCCGGCCTTGATCGCGTGGAAGGCCATCCGCATCGTCTGGGTCGAGCTCGCGCAGAAGCGGTTGATCGTCGCGGCCGGCAGGTGGTCCATGCCCGCGAGCACCGCGATGACCCGCGCCATGTTCGACCCGTGCCGTCCACTCGGGTCGGCGCAGCCCCAGTAGAGGTCGTCGATGGTGCTCGGGTCGAGACCCGGAAGCTTCGCCAGCAAACCGTGCACCACCTGTGCCGACAGGTCGTCGGGGCGGATGTCCTTCAGCGAACCCTTGAACGCCCGGCCGATGGGGGTGCGGGCGGTGGCGACGATGACGGCCTCGGTCACGAGGGCTCCTTGGGGGTGGGACGCGCAGGCGTCGGGACGGGAGACGCGCGGGGCGTCCGGCGAACGGCATCCACTAAGCGCTTGCTCAGTGGATGCCGCAAGGGTAGCCGGGAGGTTCCCGCCCGAGGTGTCCCCGTGGTCACCATCACGCGGCGAACGGCTGCCGGCAGGGCCATGATGCAGGTATGGACACCACGCGTAGCCGAGCATCATCAGGGTCGCCGTACGAGGGCAGCGTCGGGTTCTCCCGCGCCGTCCGCGTCGGTCAGCACATCGCGGTCTCGGGCACCGCACCGATCAACGCCGACGGGCACGTCAGCGTCGACGCGGGTTCGCAGGCCCGCCGCTGCTGGGAGATCGCCCTCGGGGCTCTCGCCGAGCTTGGTGGGCGCCCGGAACACGTCGTGCGCACCCGGCACTACATCACCGATGCGGATGCGGACGTCGTCGCGGCGATCTCCTCGGCCCACGGTGAGATCTTCGGCGACATCCGCCCGGCCAGCACGATGGTCGTCGTGGCCGGGCTGCTCGACCCCCGCTGGAAGGTCGAGATCGAACTCGACGCCATCGTCACGGACTGAGCTGACCCAGGGTCCCGGCGTCAGGCGCTGCCGGGACTCGCCGGGGAGTCCGCGGTCGGTGCACCGAGGTCGGATGCCGATGGCTCGCCCTCGGCCACCGCGTCACTGCCGTCGGTGGTGACGCTCGCCTCGATCGGGCTCTCCTCGACCGGGTCCTGCGGTGGTGGGACGGCGTCGCGGCGTCGGCGCAGCAGCACCGCCCAGCGGCCTCGGGGTCCGCGCGACTGCCCGGCGATCTCGGTGGGGGCGACCTCGGTGCCCGGCTCCTTGACGGCCTGGCCGGCGGCCACGGCGACCGGCCCGACCCCCTCCCCGCGCCGTCGCTCGGGGGCGCGGTCCACCGTGTCGACACCCCACACGCCCAGGGCGGCGCACACCGTCGGCAGCATCGCCGAGGCGACGCGGGCGTAGCCCGCGGGAGAGGGGTGGAAGCGGTCCTTGCTGAACATCTCGTGGGGGGAGCCCTCGAACTCCGGGCCGAGCAGGTCGGCGAGGGACACCGTGCGACCGCCGGCCTCGACGACCGCGACGGTCTGCGCGGCGGCGAGGTCTCGCGACCAGTGCTTCATCAGGGCCCGCAGTGGCTGGGCGATCGGTTGGATGGTGCCGAGGTCGGGGCAGGTGCCGACGACGACCTCGCTCCCCAGGGCGCGGATGCGCCGAACGGTCTGCTCGAGGGCGCGCACCGAGGCCGATCGCTCGATGCGATGGGTCACGTCGTTCGCGCCGATCATGATGACGACGACGTCCGGGCGCAGCACCTCCTCGAGGGCGTTGGCCAGCTGCCGCTCGAGGTCGCTGGACTCGGCCCCGACGACGGAGCGGTTGGTCAGCTGCACCCGGCGCCCGGTGAGGGCGGCGACGCCGTTGGCGATGATCGCACCGACGGTCTCGTGCGGGGCGTCGGCACCGAGACCTGCTGCCGAGCTGTCTCCGAGCACGACGATCTCGAAGGGGCGGCCCGCGCCGGAGCCGTACACGCCGTTGTCATCGGGGGAGGAGTCGAAGGGGCTGCCGATGACCCGGCGGGCCAGCGCGGCCTCGGCCTTGATCAGCCCCCAGCCTGCCGCGCCGAGGGCGGCGCCTGCCGCGGCGATCCCACCGCCGCCGTAGGCCGCGGTGGCGGCGATCTTGCGGGCTCTGCGTGCTCGTCCCATGCGACGTCACCCCCTCTCTGGTCCTCGGTGCTGAGCGTCTGACGCTCAGCGCTTGCGGGCCTGCAGCGTATAGGTGAGCGGCATCCGCTCGGGGTGGTTCGTGAGACGCCACTCGTCGTGGGGGGCATCGCGCACCATCCGCCCGGGCAGGGCCTCCCACGGCACGCTGCGGTGCTCGACGAAGCCGGTGACCTCGAACCCTCGTCGCAGCAGGGCGGTCATGGTGTCGCCGATGCCGTGGTTCCAGGACAGCTGCTTGGTGTTGACGAACCGGTGGTCGCTCTCGACATAGGTTCCCTCCTCCTCGATGTCGAAGGGCTCGGGCGTCTCGAAGTACGCGTACCCGAGGGTGAGGACGTCGGGGTTCATGTCGTCGAACGCCCAGAGCATCGGGTGGCCTTCGCGCACGAAGAGCTGCCCGCCCGGCTCCAGCAGGTCGTCGACGACCCCGGCCCAGCGGTCGATGTCCGGGAGCCAGCACAGCGCCCCGATCCCCGTGTAGACCAGGTCGAACCGCCGCCCGGCGAGCGCCGCAGGTGCGGAGTAGGTGTCGGCCTCGACGTAGTCGATCTCGGCTCCGCAGGCCGAGGCGAGGTGGCGTGCCTGGTCCAGCGAGGCGGGGGAGAGGTCGAGGCCGGCCATCTCGGCCCCGAGCCGGGCCAGCGACAACGTGTCGGTGCCGATGTGGCACTGCAGGTGGATGCCGCGCAGCCCGCTCACGTCGCCGAGCAGGGCCTGGTCGAAGCGCACCACGTCGCTGAGGTGTGTGGGGTCGCTGATGAACCGCTCGAAACCGTAGTCGGCACTGGCAGCGTGCACCGCAGCCCGTTCGTCCCAGTTGGCGCGGTTGACGGCGAGGTAGTCGTCCATGGCCCCATGGTCGCTCACGGCATCCGCGAACCTGCCGCACGGCATCCGCGAACCCGCCGCACGGCATCCGCGAACGTGGGTGAAAACTGTTGCCCAGCCGACGATCTTCACCCACGTTCGGGCACGCTCCGGATGCGCGAGGGCGCCCGTGCCGCATGGGAGGATGAACCGGTGAAGTATGCGGAGCACATCCTGGACCTCGTGGGCAACACGCCCCTCGTCAAGCTGAACTCGGTCACCGACGCCATCGCCGCCACGGTGCTGGGCAAGGTCGAGTACCTCAACCCGGGCGGGTCCGTGAAGGACCGCATCGCGCTCGCGATGGTCGAGGCGGCCGAGGCCTCCGGCGCCCTGAAGCCCGGTGGGGTCATCGTCGAGCCGACGTCGGGCAACACCGGCGTGGGGCTGGCACTGGTGGCGCAGCGCAAGGGGTACTCCTGCATCTTCGTGTGCCCGGACAAGGTCTCCGAGGACAAGCGCAACGTGCTCAAGGCCTATGGCGCCCAGGTAGTCGTCTGCCCCACCTCGGTGCCCCCGGAGCACCCCGACTCCTACTACTCCACGTCCGACCGGCTCGTCCGTGAGACGACGGGGGCCTGGAAGCCTGACCAGTACTCCAACCCCAACGGCCCGCTCTCGCACTACGCGAGCACCGGCCCGGAGATCTGGGCCGACACCGACGGTCGCATCACCCACTTCGTCACCGGGGCGGGCACGGGCGGAACGATCTCGGGTGCGGGTCGCTACCTGCGTGAGGTCTCGGCCGATCGTGAGGGCGGGCGGGTGCGCGTCGTGGCGGCCGACCCGGAGGGGTCGGTCTACAGCGGTGGCACCGGTCGCCCCTATCTCGTCGAAGGTGTCGGCGAGGACTTCTGGCCCTCGGCCTACGACCCGGCCCAGGTCGACGAGGTCGTCGCGGTCACCGACGCCGAGTCCTTCGAGATGACTCGCCGGCTGGCCCGCGAGGAGGGCCTGCTCGTCGGCGGCTCCTGCGGGATGGCGGTCGTCGCCGCCCTGCGCGTCGCGAAGGACCTGCCGGCGGATGCCGTCGTCGTCGTCCTGCTGCCGGACTCGGGCCGCGGCTACCTGTCCAAGATCTTCAACGACGACTGGATGGCCTCCTACGGGTTCATGCGCACGGGTGCTGAGCGCACCGTCGGGGACGTCCTACGGGGCAAGAGCCGCGACCTGCCGGCCCTGGTGCACACGCACCCGACCGAGACCCTGCGCGACGCCATCGAGATCCTGCGCGAGTACCACGTGTCGCAGATGCCGGTGGTCAACGCCGAGCCCCCGGTGATGTCCGGTGAGGTGGCGGGGTCGGTGTCCGAGCGGGCCCTGCTCGAGGCGCTGTTCACCGGTCAGGCGCACCTGGCCGATCCGGTCGCCAAGCACATGAGCCCCGGTCTGCCGCTCGTCGGCGCCGGTGAGCCGGTCACCACAGCTCGTCACGAGCTCGAGAACTCCGATGCCGTGCTGGTCGTCGAGGACGGCAAGCCCGTCGGTGTGCTCACCCGGGCTGACCTGCTCTCCTTCCTGTCCGACTGACGCTTCGAGGGTCGTCGATGGAGCCCGGTCGCCCTGCGTGGGAGAGCCCGGTCGAGAAGGCGATCCGC
>JAGNQK010000031.1:5557-21393 GCA_017989115.1 Dermatophilaceae bacterium
CTGGAGGACCACGCCCGCGACTTCCCCAAGCTCGCCGCCTACTTCGCCGAGCGCGCCCGTGGGGGAGCCGCCCTCATCGTCACCGGGGGGTTCGCCCCGAGCATCGAGGGCACGTTCTACCCCCTCGCCTCGAAGATGACGACCCGCCGTGAGGCCCGCCAGCACCGTCAGGTGACGGATGCCGTGCACGCGGAGGGTGGCCGCATCGCCCTGCAGATCCTGCACGCCGGCCGCTACGCCTACACCCCGTGGTGCGTCGCGCCGTCGGCGGTGAAGAGCCCCATCAGCAAGTTCAAGCCCCGAGCGCTCAGCGACCGCGGAGTGCGGCGGCAGATCCGCGGGTTCGCCCGTGCGGCCCGCCTGGCGCGTGAGGCCGGTTACGACGGCGTCGAGATCATGGGGTCCGAGGGCTACCTCATCAACCAGTTCCTCGCGCCCCGGACCAACCACCGCACGGACGCCTGGGGAGGCACCCCCGAGAAGCGCCGCCGGTTCGCGGTCGAGACCGTGCGCGCCGTGCGCGAGGCCGCCGGGCCGGACTTCATCGTCATCTACCGCATCTCCGTGCTCGACCTCGTCGAGGAGGGCCAGACCTGGGACGAGGTGACTGCCCTGGCCCGCGAGGTCGAGGCTGCCGGGGCGAGCATCCTCAACCTCGGTATCGGGTGGCACGAGGCCCGGGTCCCGACCATCGTCACGTCGGTGCCTCGCGCGGCCTTCGCCGAGTACGCCGGGCGCCTCAAGGAGCACGTGAGCGTGCCGGTGGTTGCGACCAACCGGATCAACATGCCCGAGGTGGCCGAGTCGGTGCTCGCAGGTGGTGGCGCCGACCTCGTGTCGCTCGCGCGGCCCTTCCTCGCCGACCCGCAGTGGGTGCGCAAGGCTGCCGAGGCACGGGCTGACGAGATCAACACGTGCATCGCCTGCAACCAGGCCTGCCTGGACCACACCTTCGTCAACAAGCGCGCCACCTGCCTGGTCAACCCCCGGGCCGGCTACGAGACCGAGCTCGTCCTCGGCCCGACCCGGACGCGCAAGAAGGTCGCCGTCGTCGGGGCGGGCCCGGCCGGTCTGGCCGCGGCGACGACGTTGGCAGACCGTGGCCACACCGTCGAGCTCTTCGAGGCCCGTGACCACGTCGGCGGGCAGTTCGACATCGCCATGCGCATCCCCGGCAAGGAGGAGTTCGCCGAGACGATCCGCTACTTCACCCGGCAGCTCGACCTCGGCGGCGTGAAGGTGCACCTCGGGCGCAAGGTCGACGCCGACGAGCTGGCGGATGCCGGTTTCGACGAGGTGGTCGTGGCGACGGGTGTCGAGCCGCGGATGCCGTCGATCCCCGGCATCGACCACCCGATGGTCATGACGTATGCCGAACTGGTGCGTGGCGAGCGCGTCGCGGGTCAGCGGGTGGCGGTCATCGGTGCGGGAGGGATCGGGGTCGACGTCAGCGAGTACCTCACGACCTCGGAGTCGGCGACGCTCGATCTCGAGGCGTGGCGGGCCGAGTGGGGCGTGGGTGACCCGGCGCAGACCCGCGGCGGCCTGACCAAGCCCCGACCGGAGGCCAGCCCTCGTCACGTCGTCCTGCTCCAGCGCAAGGCGAGCTCGATCGGCAAGGGCCTGGGCAAGACCTCGGGGTGGGTGCACCGCGCCGCGCTGAAGGCCAAGGGGGTCGAGCACGTCACGGGCGTGGTGTCCTACGACCTCATCGACGACGACGGGCTGCACGTGAGCGTCGGCACCGGCCCCGAGGGCGCCACCGAACGTCGCACGTATGCCGTCGACAGCGTCGTCATCTGCGCGGGCCAGGAGTCGGTGCGCACCATCGCCGACGACCTGCACGCCCGCGGCCTGGTCACCCACGTCATCGGTGGCGCGGACGTCGCCTCCGAGCTCGACGCCAAGCGCGCCATCCGACAGGGCACTGAGGTCGCCGCCGCCATCTGAGAGCGAACGCTTCGCCGTGAGTGGGGCCTCGGTCGGCGCGCGCGGGTCTAGCCTGTGCCCGTGAGCGAGGTCCGAGACGCCGAGATCGCGCTGAATCGTGCGGTGTGGGCGGTGGTGAACGAGCGATTCACGGATGCCGCGGCACACGACCAGTGGGTGCGCCCGGAACCCGTGTGGGGGCTCTTCGCGGTGCCCGAGCGAGAGCTCGGGGTGCTCGGGGACGTGCGTGGCCTCGACGTCGTCGAGCTCGGGTGCGGCACGGCGTACGTCTCGGCATGGTTGGCGCGGGCGGGGGCGCGCCCCGTGGCTGTCGACCTGTCGTCCGAGCAGCTGGCGACGGCCCGCAGGTTGCAGGTCGACCTCGGCCCGGAGTTCCCACTCGTTCAGGCTGATGGCGAGCGACTGCCCCTGGCCGACGGCTGTGCAGACGTCGTCGTGAGCGAACACGGAGTCGGCGCCTGGTGCGACCCGCAGCGCTGGCTCCCCGAGGCGGCTCGGCTGCTGCGCCCGGGAGGGCGACTGGTCTTCCTCACCAACAGCCACCTGTCAGCCCTGTGCGTGCCCGACGACGAGGGGGTCGCGGGGGAGACGCTCCTGCGCGGTCACCGCGAGGCCTACCGGGTGCACTGGGAGGGAGGCGGGGTCGAGTTCCACCCCTCGCACGGCGACTGGGTGCGGTTGCTGCGGGCGTCGGGCTTCGTCATCGAGGCACTGCACGAGATCTACGCGCCCGACGACGGGTCGGACCACGAGTTCTACGAGATCGTCTCCCAGCGGTGGGCTGGCCGCTGGCCGGCCGAGGAACTCTGGGTCGCCACCCGCGGGTGACCGCCTCGTATGCCTCGTGTGCCCCGTCAGGCCACGGGCGCCGTGACACGGCACCCGTGCCTCGTCACGCCATGAGCATCTGGAGGGCGATCCACCCGATCGGCACCAGGATGTTGATCACCAGTGCCACGGTGGCGGCTGTCCCGGCGCCGGCGCGCTTGGCCCGGACGGCCAGGAACGCACCGACCAGGCTGGGCACCGCGGAGACCACGCCCAGTCCGAACGCGGCCAGCCAGCCGAGGACGCCCTGGTCGGTGATCGACTCCTCGACGGGGTCGATGCCGAACCACGAGGCGACCCAGTAGCCGCCGATGAACATCACCCAGAACCACACCAGGTAGCCGAGGTTGACCACGTAGGCGGCGAGGGTGAGAGAGCGGGCGCGGGACCTGTCGGCTGCATGCTGCCGATCCTGCGTCGTGACCGAAGTGGCGGACATCGTGACCACCTCCCTCACCCTCCACGGTACGCGCGCAGGGTCGGCCACGGACGTGACGTGCACGACACCTCCGACCCCGGGAGGGAGCCCCGTCGTGCAGCGTGAGCCGGACGTCCGGCTGCTCAGGCCGGGGGCAGGACGTCCGTCTGGGCCGGCAGGTTGGCGATCCCCACGGGGCAGGTCAGTCCGTTGGGCCCGTGGTTGCAGTACCCGTTCGGGTTCTTGTGCAGGTACTGCTGGTGGTAGTCCTCGGCGTACCAGAACGGGCCGGCCACCGAGGCGGGCGCCAGCGTCGTCGTGATCTGCCCTCGCCCTGCTCGGGTCAGCACGTCCTGGAACGCGTCCTTGGTCGCCCGCGCCGCTGCCTCCTGGCCGGGGGTCGACCAGTAGATCGCTGACCGGTACGCAGTGCCGATGTCGTTGCCCTGACGGTTGCCCTGGGTCGGGTCGTGGTTCTCCCAGAACGCCTTGAGCAGCAGCTCTGGCGTCGTCACCGTCGGGTCGTAGGCGACGAGCACGGCCTCGGCGTGGCCGGTGCGGCCGGTGCAGGTCTCCTCGTAGGTCGGATTCGGCGTGTACCCACCCATGTAGCCGGCTGCGGTCGTCACGACCCCGGGCAGCTTCCAGAAGATCCGCTCGACCCCCCAGAAGCAGCCCATCGCCACGTACAGAACCTCGGTGCCGTCAGGCCAAGGGCCCTCGAGCGGGCTTCCGAGCACTTCATGGGTCGTCGGCACCGTGAAGGTGCGGTGCTCGCGGCCCGGAAGGGCCTCGTCGGCGGTGGGCAGAATCGTCTTGGCGCGTGAACCGAAGATCATGCTCCTACCAACGCGCGAACCGGCCCGAGTCATCCCCGGGCCACGCCCGGGGTCATCACCGGGTCGAATGTGGGTGAAAAGTGGCGCCCAGCCGACGATCTTCACCCACATTCGGGAGAAGGCGGGGTGGGCCGGGGAAGCCCACGCAACGGCATACGCTGGGCGCCATGACCTTCGAGCACCTCGGCTTCTCCTCGCGCGCCATCCATGCCGGGCAGGAGCCCGACCCCACGACCGGGGCCGTCGTCCCTCCCATCCACCAGGTGAGCACCTACAAGCAGGACGGCGTCGGCGGCCTGCGCGGCGGCTACGAGTACAGCCGCTCCGCCAACCCGACCCGCACCGCCCTCGAGGAGTGCATCGCCGCCCTCGAAGGTGGCGAGCGCGGGTTCGCCTTCGCCAGCGGCCTCGCCGGTGAGGACACCGTGCTGCGCGCACTCCTCGCCCCCGGCGACCACGTCGTCGTGCCGTCCGACGCGTACGGCGGCACCTACCGCCTGTTCAACAAGGTCGCCCGCCCGTGGGGTGTCGAGCACTCGATCGCGACCGTCGCCGACGTCGAGTCGGTGCGCGCCGCCATCCGCCCGCAGACCCGCATGGTGTGGGTCGAGACGCCGACCAACCCGCTGCTCGGCATCGCCGACATCGAGGCCATCGCGGCGGTCGCCCACGAGGCCGGTGCACTGCTCGTCGTCGACAACACCTTCGCCTCCCCGTACCTGCAGAACCCGATCGCCCTGGGCGCCGACGTCGTCGTGCACTCCACGACCAAGTACGCCGGCGGCCACAGCGACGTCGTCGGTGGCGCCGTCGTCGTCGCCCCGGGCGCCACGACCCGCGACAGTGAGTCGGTCAGCGAGCGGATCGCCTTCCACCAGAACTCGATGGGCGCCGTCGCCGGGCCCTTCGACGCGTGGCTCGTGCTGCGCGGCCTGAAGACCCTCGCCGTGCGCATGGAGCGGCACTGCGACAACGCCGAGAAGGTCGTGGCGTTCCTCCAGGGCCACGACGGCGTCACCGCCGTGCACTACCCGGGCCTGCCCGACCACCCCAACCACGACGTCGCTGCACGCCAGATGCGCCGCTTCGGCGGCATGGTCGCCTTCCGCGTCAAGGGTGGCGAGGACGTCGCGGCCAAGGTCTGCGCCGAGACCCAGCTGTGGATCCTCGGCGAGTCCCTCGGTGGCGTCGAGTCGCTCATCGAGCACCCGGGCCGGATGACCCACGCCTCGGTCGCCGGCACCGAGCTCGAGGTGCCGGGTGACCTGATCCGGCTCTCCGTCGGCATCGAGGACGCCGAGGACCTCATCGCCGACCTCGGCCAGGCCCTCGACCGCCTCACCTGAGCCCGCTGTGACCTCCGCCAGCGCGCGCGTCCTGTGCGTCGACGTCGGGTCGACCTTCACCAAGGCGGTGCTCGTCGACACCACGACGGGTGCCGTCCTCGGCACCGCCAGCCACCCGACCACCGTCAGCACCGACGTCATGGACGGGGTGGATGCCGGACGTGCCGACTTGGCGGGGTCCGGCGAGCCCACCGAGGTGCTCGCCTGCTCCAGCGCGGGGGGCGGCCTGCGGCTGGCCGTCGTGGGGTACGAGCGGGAGGTGACCGCCGAGGCCGGGCAGCGGGTCGGGCTCTCCGCGGGTGCCAAGGTCGTCCACGTCGCCAGCGGCGCGATGACGGGCGACGACGTCAAGGCGCTGCGGGCGGCATCCCCCGATCTCGTCCTCCTCGTCGGCGGCACCGACGGAGGCAACGCCCGGGTGCTGCTGCACAACGCGGAGCGGCTGGCCAAGGCCCGACTCTCGGCGCCGGTCGTCGTCGCGGGCAACACGGATGCCGCGGACGAGGTCGCGGCGCTGCTCACCTCGACGGGGCGGAGGTTCGTCGTGGCAGACAACGTGTTGCCGCGCATCGGGGTCGTGGCGCCGGAGTCGGCGCGCGCCGCCATCCGCGAGGCCTTCCTCACCCACGTCATCGGCGGCAAGGGCCTGTCCCGTGGTCGCGGTTTCGCCGAGCTCGTCCAGGCACCGACGCCGGATGCCGTGTTGCGCGGCGTCGAGGTGCTCGCCGAGGTGGTCGGGGGAGACGTCCTGGTGGTCGACGTCGGCGGTGCGACGACCGACGTGTACTCGGTGATCACCCCGCAGGGCGAGGACGCCAGCATCCAGCGCGAGGTCGTCGGCACGTTGTGGCACGCCCGCACCGTCGAGGCCGACCTCGGCATGCGATGGTCGGCCGAGGGTGTCGTCGAGGCCTGCGCTCGTGAACGCCGGGCGCTCGATGGCGCAACGGCCGAGTACGCCGCGCGCGTGGCCGCCGACACCGCTCACCTCGCGAGCTCGCCGCAGGAGTGGCTGGCCGAGGAGGAGATCGCGAGCGCTGCCGCGGTGCTGGCGGTTCGGCGCCACGGCCGGCCGGGCCACCCGTCGGAGCGGCCCCGTCCGCTGGCGGAGGTCACCGTGCTCGTCGGGTCCGGCGGGGTGCTGCGGCACGCGCCCGGGGGAGTCGGGGACCGGGTGCTGGAGCAGGTGCTGAGCGACCACGGTGGGGGGTGGCGGGTGCCTGTGGCAGCGCGTGCGGGCGTCGACACGGCCTACCTGCTGTTCGCGGTGGGGTTGCTCGCCGACCACCACCCCGAGGCGGCTGCGGTCCTCGCGGCGGAGGTGCTGCCCGCGACGGTGGCGACCGGACGGCATCCGGGATAAGAGGGATCGGAGGGGCGCTCTCCGCTAAAACCTGGTGACGGGTGTCGGTGGCCTCACGTAGCCTCCCGTGACATGACTTTGCACACCTCTCAGCCGGTGCGTGACCGGTGAGCGCCCCGGCGATCGAGGCCGTTGACCTCGTCAAGAAGTTCGGTGGCTTCACCGCCGTCGACGGCGTCAGCTTCTCCGTGCCGGCGGGCACGGTCTTCTCCATGCTCGGGCCGAACGGCGCAGGCAAGACGACGACCGTGCGGATGATGACCACGCTCTCGATCCCGACCAGCGGCACGGCACACGTCGCCGGGTTCGACGTCGCCAAGAACCCGGATGCCGTGCGGCACCGGATGGGCCTGACGGCCCAGTCGGCCACGGTCGACGAGCTGCTGACCGGGCGCGAGAACCTGCGCCTCATCGGTGACCTCTACGGCCTGGAGCGCTCGCTCGTGAAGCGCTCCACCGAGGAGCTGCTCGAGCGGTTCTCGCTGACCGAGGCCGGCAACAAGGTCGTCAAGGACTACTCGGGCGGCATGCGGCGCCGGCTCGACCTCGCCGCCAGCCTCATCGCCACCCCGCCGGTGCTCTTCCTCGACGAGCCGACGACCGGCCTCGACCCGCGCAGCCGGGTCGAGCTCTGGGGTGTGCTGCGCGACCTCGTGCGCGACGGGACGACCCTGTTCCTCACCACCCAGTACCTCGACGAGGCCGACCAGCTGGCCGACCGCATCGTCGTCGTCGACCACGGCCGGATCATCGCCGAGGGCACCCCTCTGGAGCTGAAGGACCAGTCCGGCAAGGCCAGCCTCGTCGTCACCGTGAGCCGGGCCCCCGAGGTCGACGCCGCGGCTGAGCTGGTGCGGGCGTACGTCGGTGAGATCCACGTCGACCACGACTCGCGCCGCATCTCCGCCCCGGCCGAGGGGGTGTCCGCGCTGACCCGCATCGCGGCACGCCTGGAGGAGGCTGCCATCGAGCTCGACGACATCGGGCTCCAGCGGCCCAGCCTCGACGACGTCTTCCTCAGCCTGACCGGCCACCGCGCCGAGACCGAGACCGAGACCGACGGTGCCGCGGTCGGCGAGAGCACGACGGAGGCGCAGCGATGAGCACCAGCACCAACCCGGGCACCCAGAGCGGCACCACGGGCAACGGCCCCACCGGCCAGTTCCGGGCGACGCACCCCGACGAGCGAGGTGCCACCGCCTGGCGGCAGATCAGCGCCCTCATCCGGCGCAACCTCACGCACATCAAGCGCCAGCCCGAGATGCTCACCGACGTGACCATCCAGCCGGTCATGTTCGTGCTGCTCTTCGCGTTCGTCTTCGGCGGGTCGATCAACATTCCGGGGGTCGACTACAAGGAGTGGCTGCTGCCCGGCATCATGGCGCAGACGATGGCCTTCAGTTCCTTCATCGTCGCCATCGGCCTGACGTCCGACATCACCAAGGGCATCGTCGACCGCTTCCGTTCGCTTCCGATCGGGCGCGGTTCGGTGGTCATCGCCCGCAGCCTGTCCAGCCTCATCCACTCGATGATCGGCATCGTCGTCATGTCGGTCACGGGGCTGTTCATCGGGTGGGGCATCAACAACGGTGTCGCCAAGGGTCTGCTCGGCTACCTGCTGCTCATCCTCTTCGGGTTCTCGATGATCTGGGTCGGCATCCTCGCCGGTTCGGCGTTGAAGTCGGTCGAGGCCGTGCAGGGCGTGATGTTCACGACGATCTTCCCGATCACGTTCCTCAGCAACGCCTTCGCCCGTCCCGAGGGGATGCCGGACTGGCTGCGCTTCCTGGCCGAGTGGAACCCGATCAGCGCGCTCGTCCAGGCGATGCGTGAACTCTGGGGCAACGACGGGCTCCCGCTCGCAGCGGACGCCGCCTGGCCGATGCAGAACCCCGTTATCGCGACGATCATCTGGTCGGTCGGCCTGTCGGCGGTCCTGGCACCGCTGGCGATCCGGGCCTTCAACCGGCGCACGACCGACTGAGAGCCCAGGGGTTCGGTCGATCCGCCCTAGGGGGTCGCTAGGCCCCCGCGCAGGATCGAGCTCATCTTCTTGCCGCGGCCCACTTCGTCGACGAGCAGGTCCATGTAGCGGATCTGCTGCATCAGCGGGTCCTCGATCTCCTGCACCTTGTACCCGCAGATGGTCCCGGTGATGAGCTCGGCGTTCGGGTTCATCGCCGGGGCCTGTGCGAAGAAGGTCTCGAGGTCACGGTCGTCGGCCAGTGCCGCCTTGAGCCCGTCACGGTCGTACCCGGTGAGCCAGCAGATCACGGTGTCGACGTTCTCGACCGGCTGCCCCTTGCGCTCGGCCTTGGCCACGTAGTGGGGGTAGATGCTCGAGAACGGGGTGGCGAAGATGCGATGACCGGCCATGTCCACCCTCCTGTGCTGTCGTCCAGCCTTCATGCTACGTCCGGCAACTTGGTCGTTCTGGCAGCCAGAGTGCCGGACGTCCCGGGGCCGTGGTTGCATGACGCCATGGATTCCGTGAGCTACGTCGACGTCTTCTCCGGTGCGCCGTTCAAGGGCAATGCCCTGGCCGTCTTCCACGACGCGGACGGCCTCAGCGACGAGCAGATGGCCGACATCGCGCGGTGGACCAACCTGTCGGAGACCACGTTCCTCGTGGCCCCCACCGATCCGGCCGCCGACTACGCGGTGCGGATCTGGACCACGGGGGGTGAGCTGCCCTTTGCGGGGCACCCCACCCTCGGGAGCGCCCACGCCTGGCTGGAAGCCGGGGGAGTGCCCGCCACCGAGGGAGTCGTGGTGCAGCAGTGTGCCGCTGGTCTCGTGCCCGTGCGGCGCGGCGACCGTCTGGCCTTCGCCGCCCCGCCACTGATGCGCTCCGGGCCGGTCGAACAGACCGAGGCGGAGGCCCTCGTCTCCGCCCTGGGCCTGGACCCCGAGGACGTCGTGGAGATGGCGTGGGTCGACAACGGACCCGGGTGGGCCGGCATCCTGCTTCGATCTCCCGACGCCGTCCTCGCCGCGGACCCCGACGCCGGTCGGTGCCGCGGGATCAAGGTCGGCCTGGTGGCGACCTACCCGCAGGGGTCACGTGCCGACGGCGTCGCCGCCGAGGTCAGGGCGTTCTACTCCGACGGGCGCGAGTTCGCTGAGGACCCGGTGACGGGCAGCCTGAACGCCGGGCTCGCCCAGTGGCTCGTGCCGGCGGGCCACCTGCCGCCGACGTACGTCGCCGCGCAGGGCACCGTCATCCATCGCGAGGGGCGGGTGCACGTCGACGCCGCGGACGGTGAGGTGTGGGTCGGCGGCGACACCCGCACGATCTTCACCGGGCACCTCCCCACACCGAAACGTTCCGAGACCGACCAATAGGTCGATCTCGGGACGTCGTGGGGCCGGCTCTGCCGTCCCTGGGGTGACCTGTTGGTCGACCTCCGGGACGGCTCAGACGTCGTAGGGCGTGGTCTCGAGGATCTTGACCTCGATCTGCTTGCCGTTCGGTGCGGTGTACGAGGCGGTGTCGCCCACCTTGCGCCCGTTGACCGCGGCACCGATCGGGGACTTCTCGGAGAAGACGTTCATCGACTCGTCGGTGATCTCGCGCGAGCCGAGCAGGAAGGTCTCCTTGTCGCCGAACATCTCGACGGTGACGACCATGCCGGGCTCGACGACGCCGTCGTCCGCCGGCTTCTCGCCGATGATGGCCGTCTCGAGCAGCTGGGTCAGCTGACGGATGCGGGCCTCCATCTTGCCCTGCTCCTCCTTGGCGGCGTGGTAGCCACCGTTCTCCTTGAGGTCGCCCTCCTCGCGGGCCGCTTCGATCTTCTTGGCGATCTCGGTACGTCCCGGGCCGGAGAGCTCGTCGAGCTCTGCCTTGAGGCGGTCGAAGGCCCCCTGGGTCAGGAAGCTCGCCTGGTTGGCGGTCTCGGTCACGTCACTCACTCCTGGTCATGGTGTGGCACCCGCCCCTCGTGGAAGGGGTGCCCGGTAGACAACGGCAACGGGCCCGGGTCGCGGTGCTGTGCGGCACGAGGTCGGACCCAGACCCGATGTGAAACGTCAATGGTAGCAACCGGGTGCGTGATCTGCACCGTGAACGACACGAGGGCTGCCGCGGGCACGTCGTGGGATGCCGTGTGGGCGGCGGGATGTCGGTCGGCGGCGCGTCAGGGCGTCGTGGGGACCCGGGCGCACGAGTCCACGACGCCGGTCACCGCGCGAACGCTGGTGCGAACGCGCACCTCACGCCGCAGCGACGTGGGACCGGCGGCGGGCACGGCATCCTCGACGGTACCCACGCGTGCCTTGCTCGAGTCGAGCGCACTGACCCGGCACAGCACGGCGACCCCCTCGGGGCGGTGCAGGTCGTATTTGACGAGCACTTCGGAGTCGGACTCGACGCTGTACCCGGTGACCTCCGGTCGCACGCTGCCGGTCGTCGAGACGATGCCCCACCACACGATGACGACGACAGCGCTGACGCAGCCGAGCACACCGATCACCCACCAACGGGTGGTGCCGGGTGCGGGGCGGGGCAACGGCATACGGGTCCTTCGTCGAGGGTCGGTCGCGGATGAGAGGATGTCGAGGTCCATTCTCGGGTACGCCCGACAACCCCCGTACGAAGGGTCCCACGTGTCTGACCGGCTCCGTCTCATGTGCGTCCACGCGCACCCGGACGACGAGTCCAGCAAGGGTGCGGCCACCATGGCCAAGTACGTCGACGAGGGCCATGACGTGCTCGTCGTGTCGTGCACCGGTGGCGAGCGCGGCGACGTCCTCAACCCACGACTGAAGGACGACGCCCACATCCTTCGCGACCTCGCGCAGGTGCGCCGCGACGAGATGGCTGCGGCCCAGGCGATCCTCGGGGTGCAGCACACCTGGCTCGGCTTCGTCGACTCCGGTCTGCCCGAGGGTGACCCGCTTCCTCCGTTGCCGGAGGGCTGCTTCGCCCTCGAGCCGCTCAGCGTCACCACCGAGGCGCTGGTGCGTGAGATCCGCCGGTTCCGCCCGCACGTCGTCACGACCTACGACGAGAACGGTGGCTATCCGCACCCGGACCACATCATGTGCCATGACGTGTCGATGGCCGCGGTCGTCGCCGCTGGCGACCCGGAGGCCTTCCCGCACGCCGGCCCCGCCTGGCAGCCGCTGAAGGTGTACTACAACCAGACGTTCAGCAAGGCACGCGTGGAGGCGTTCCACCAGGCGCTGACCGCGCTCGGCGAGGAGAGCCCCTACGCCGAGTGGCTCGAGAGCTGGACGCGCCCCGACCGGGCGGTCACCACCTGCGTCGAGTGCTCCGCGTGGTTCGACCGCAGGGATGCCGCGCTGGTCGCCCACGCGACCCAGGTCGACCCCGACGGTTCGTTCTTCCGGGTCCCCCGCGAGGTCCAGGTGCAGGTGTGGCCCACCGAGGACTACGAGGCGGCGCTGTCCTTCGTGCCCATCGCCCCGGACGAGGACGACCTGTTCGCGGGGCTGCCAGCCGACGTGCAGGCCGCCGACGCGTTGGCCACCTCGGGGAACCTGACCATCGTCCACGACACGCGTACGGAGCGAGACTCATGACCGATGCACCCTCAGCCGCCGTCGCACCGGGCTTCTTCGCGTTCGTCGCCTTCTTCATCATGGCGATGGTCCTGTGGTTCCTCATGCGGAACATGAATGCCCGGATGCGCCGGATGTCCTATCGCCAGCAGGCGGCCCACCGTGGCCGCGACGAGGCCCAGGCCGGCCCGGGCGACGTTTCCGACAGCCGCAGGAACGACGACGACAGGGCGGATGACCGCTCACCCGCGGACGACAGCAGCTCCAAGGACACCGGCTCCAGCGACAGCGGTGGCTCGGACGGCGGAGGCGGCGGCGGGAGCGACTGACCCCCGCGACGAAGTCGGGTTCAGGCGGGGGCGCTGAGCGCGAGGGAGGCAGCGACGAAGTGTGCGCCGAACGCGAGGATCGTGAGCGTGTGGAAGACCTCGTGGAAGCCGAACCAGCGTGGTGAGATGTCCGGCTTCTTGGTGCCGTAGACGATGGCGCCCGCGCTGTAGAGGGCCCCGCCGATGACGATCCACGTCATGACCGCGGCTCCGGCGTGCTCGAGCAGTGGCCCGAAGTAGAAGACCGCGACCCAGCCGAGCATCACGTAGGCGGGCACGTACAGCCAGCGCGGAGCATGGGACCAGAACACCCGGAACAGCACCCCGATGATCGCGCCGGCCCAGACGATGGTGAGCATGCGTCGGGCCTGGTCCGGGGGCAGGAGCAGGGCGAACGGCGTGTAGGTGCCGGCGATGATGAGGAAGATGTTCGAGTGGTCGAAGCGCCGCAGGAACGCCCCCATGCGCGGTGACCACGACCCGCGGTGGTAGACGGCCGAGGTGCCGAACAGCAGCACCGCGGTGCCGCCGAAGATCGCCGCCGAGACCTTGCCGGTCGTCGTGGTTGCCAGGACCACGAGCACGATCCCGGCGATCAGCGCCACGGGCACCATGCCCGCGTGCAACCAACCGCGCAGTTTGGGCTTGACGTGGTCGAAGGCGGCCTCGACGCGTTGCTCGAGCTCTTCGACCCGCTGTTCGAGGGCCTCGCGACGGCTCGGGTCAGAGGTCGCGGGCGGGTCGAGCGGAGTCATGAACCGAATCTAACTTACGCAAGCGTAGGTTGGCGAGGCGCGCAGCCGTGACTCTCACCGCATGCCCGCACGGGAACACGGCTGCGTCGCCGCCCGTTTTGGGGCCCGGCACACCCCCGGACCCCCCGCCCGAAGGCCCCCTGCGGGAGTAGCGTGACCCTGTCGTCCGCGAGCCCGCGACGGCCGGGGTGCGATCGAGAGGCAGGCGAGCATGGCGCTGAGTGACGTGCTCTACGCGGCGTACGCGCGCCGCCTGCTGCGCGAGCTCGAGGCGTCCTCCGTACCGCGCCACGTCGGGGTCATGCTCGACGGCAACCGTCGGTGGGCCCGAGCCCGCGGTGCCGGAGCCAGCGAGGGGCACCAGGCCGGCGCCGACAACATCGAGAACCTGCTCTCCTGGTGCGACGAGGTCGGCGTCGAGGTCGTCACCTTGTGGCTGCTGTCCACCGACAACCTCAACCGTCCCGAGGACGAGTTGCGGCCCCTGCTCGGGATCATCGAGGCCGCGGTCGACACCCTCGCGGCCACCCACCGCTGGCGAATCCACCCCGTGGGGGCCCTGGACCTGCTCCCGGCGCAGACCGCTGCGCGGCTGAAGGCCGCCGAGGATCGCACCCGTGACGTCGACGGGATGCTCGTCAACGTCGCCGTCGGCTACGGCGGGCGACGCGAGATCGCGGATGCCGTGCGCTCGCTGTTGCAGCAGCAGGCGGCCATGGGGACGAGCATCGAGGAGCTCGCCGAGGTCATCGACGTCGAGCACATCGCCGAGCACCTCTACACCAAGGGTCAGCCCGACCCGGACCTCGTGATCCGCACGTCGGGGGAGCAGCGACTGGGCGGGTTCCTGCTCTGGCAGAGCGCGCACAGCGAGTTCTACTTCTGTGAGGCCTACTGGCCCGACTTCCGCAAGGTCGACTTCCTGCGCGCCCTGCGCGCCTACGGCGAGCGGCACCGTCGGTTCGGCTCCTGAGGCGCCACGGCATCCCAGACGCCACACCAATCACAGCAGTCACACGCGTTGCCGCGTCGCGCAGAATTCACCTCAACACGCCCGGCCGCGTGCGTCGGGGCGCGGGGCAGGCAGTCGTAGCGTCGAGAGCACTGCAGCCCCGCACCCCTTCAGGAGCGACCATGGCCTCGAGTACCCGACCGGCACCGTCAGCACGCCAGGGGGAGGAGCCGCGTCGCACGTACGTGCTCGACACCTCGGTCCTGTTGTCCGACCCGCGCGCGATCACCCGCTTCAAGGAGCACGAGGTGGTGCTGCCGGTGGTCGTCGTCACCGAGCTCGAGGCCAAGCGCCACCACCCCGAGCTCGGGTACTTCGCGCGCACGGCCCTGCGCCTGCTCGACGACCTGCGGATCGCAGCCGGGCGCCTCGACGCCCCGGTGCCCATCGGTGAGGAGGGCGGCACCTTGCGCATCGAGCTGAACCACACGGATGCCGCGTCGTTGCCTGCGGGTTTCCGCCTCGGCGACAACGACACCCGCATCCTCGCGGTGGCCCGCAACCTGGCCAACGAGGGGCGGCTCGTCACGATCGTGAGCAAGGACCTCCCGATGCGGGTCAAGGCCTCGGCGTGCGGCCTCGAGGCAGAGGAGTACCGGGCCGAGCTCGCCGTCGAGTCGGGGTGGACCGGCATGGCCGAGCTCGAGGTCACCGTCGAGGAGATGGACCACCTCTACGAGTACGGCCGACTCGAGAGCGTCGCCGCGGCCGAGCTCCCCTGCCACACCGGGCTCACCGTGCTCTCACCGCGCGGGTCGGCCCTGGGCAGGGTCGGCCCGGACAAGCAGGTGCGCCTGGTGCGCGGTGACCGCGACGCGTTCGGCCTGCACGGTCGCAGTGCCGAGCAGCGGATCGCCCTGGACCTGTTGATGGACCCCGACATCGGCATCGTCAGCCTCGGTGGCCGCGCCGGCACGGGCAAGTCCGCCCTCGCCCTGTGCGCCGGGATCGAGGCGGTCATGGAGCGGCGCCAGCAGCGCAAGGTCGTCGTCTTCCGGCCGCTGTACGCGGTGGGCGGTCAGGAGCTCGGCTACCTGCCCGGTGACGCCGCCGAGAAGATGAACCCGTGGGGGCAGGCCGTCTTCGACACCCTCTCCGCGGTGGTGTCGCGCGAGGTGGTCGAGGAGATCCTCGACCGCGGGATGCTCGAGGTGCTGCCCCTGACCCACATCAGGGGCCGGTCCCTGCACGACGCGTTCGTCATCGTCGACGAGGCCCAGAGCCTGGAGCGCAACGTGCTGCTCACCGTTCTCTCGCGCATCGGGCAGAACTCCCGCGTCGTGCTGACCCACGACGTCGCCCAGCGCGACAACCTGCGGGTGGGCCGTCACGACGGTGTCGTCGCGGTGGTCGAGGCGCTCAAGGGGCACCCGCTCTTCGCCCACGTGACGCTCACGCGGTCCGAGCGCAGCCCCATCGCCGCGCTCGTCACCGACCTCCTCGAGGGCATCGACGTCTGAGCACATCGAC
>JAGNQK010000148.1 GCA_017989115.1 Dermatophilaceae bacterium
GGCGGGGGTCGAGCCATCGGAGCACAGGACGACGAGACGTGCACGCGGGTCGAGGTGACGGCGGAGTCGATCGACAGAGCGCCCGACGAGGGTCACGACCGTCGTCTCCTCGGCGGGCCAACCCATCCGCGCCCGCGCCAGGGTCTCCGAGGACAGCGAAGGGTGGACCCGGACCGTCTCCCGGCCGAACAGGTCGATGAGGGTGCTCGCGACCCCCGAGCGCAGCGGGTCACCACTGGCGAGCACGACGACGCCCTCGGTGCCGATCTGCTCGAACAGTGCTGGCAGTTGGGCGCGCATCGGTGTGGGCCATGGTGTGCGGATCTGACCCTCGATCTCGGGGACCAGGGCCAGGTGTCGGGCGCCACCGACAAGGTGCCGCGAACGGCATACGAGATCCTGCTCGCGGGCGGGCACGGACGCCCAGCCCGCATCCTCGATGCCCACGACCTCGATCACGCGCGACAGCCTACGTGCGATGAGACATCGACCTCGCCGGACCCGGGGTGGGCGATGTGGGAGGATGCGGGGCGACGCAGGGCGAGGAATACCGGTGCAACTCCGGAGCGGTCCCGCCACTGTGACCGCTCGCCGCGTGACGTGGAGACCGGAAGCCAGGACGTCCTCCTGCGTCACGCCGCCCCGGGACCCCGAGGCGGCCGAATCGGCCGGTGAGCGTGGTCACTCACCAGGAGGAGCGCCGTGTCCAACTACCCCTTCGCCGCCATCGTCGGTGCCGACGAGATGGCCCTCGCCCTCGTCCTCACCACGGTCTCCCCCGAGGTCGGCGGCGTGCTCGTGCGCGGCGAGAAGGGCACCGCGAAGTCCACGATGGTGCGCGCTCTGGCCGAGATCCTGCCCCGCCAGGCGGTCGTCCACGGATGTCGCTTCGGCTGCGACCCACGGTCGCCCGCCGCCGACTGCCCCGACGGGCCACACACCGACGCCGCATCGACGACCCGCCCAGCTCGTCTGGTCGAACTCCCGGTGGGTGCCACCGAGGATCGCGTCATCGGCTCCCTCGACCTCAGCAAGGCCCTCGGTCACGGTGAAACGGCTTTCGAGCCGGGGCTGCTCGCCCAGGCGCACCGTGGTCTGCTCTATGTCGACGAGGTCAACCTCCTGCACGACCATCTCGTCGACCTGCTCCTCGACGCCGCTGCCATGGGCCGCAACACCGTCGAGCGCGACGGGGTGTCGGTGTCCCACCCGGCCCGCATCGTCCTGATCGGCACCATGAACCCGGAGGAGGGCGAGCTTCGCCCGCAGTTGCTCGACCGCTTCGGCCTGACCGTCGAGGTGAAGGCCAGCCGCGACCCAGCGCAGCGTGCGGACGTGGTCCGTCGGCGGCTCGCCTTCGATGAGGATCCGGTCGCCTTCCAGACCTCGTATGCCGTGGCGCAGGCCGATTTGGCCGCCCGGATCGCGTCCGCCCAGGAGGCCCTGCGTCGCGTGCGTCTGAGTGACTGGGCGCTGGACAAGATCGCCACGGTCTGCGCCGGCTTCGAGGTCGACGGGATGCGTGCCGACATCGTGACCGCGAGGGCTGCGGTGGCCCACGCGGCATGGGAGGGGCGCACCGACGTCACCCGGGAGGACATCCGCACCGCCGCCAAACTCGCTCTCCCCCACCGACGTCGGCGTGCACCCTTCGACGCGCCGGGACTGGACGAGGACCTGCTCGATCGCCTGCTCGGCGACGACGAGCCGCCGCCTCCGGAGGACCCCCAGGACCCTCAGGATGAAGACCCTCACCTGCCCGACGAGCCGGACCGGCCCGAGCGCCCGAAGGAGCCTTCCGACGAGACGGACACCGCGGACGACGACTCGGGCGACCCCATGACGCCGCCGTCGGCGCAGGACTCCGACGAGGGAGCGCAGGACGCCCGAGATCAGCGCTCCGACTCCACACCGCCGGACCCCACCGACACGGAGAGCGGCGAGGAGGTCTCCGAGACCGACCTGCCGGCGCCCGTCCAGGGCGTGGCGGCAGCACACGAGCCGTACCGCATCCGTCGCCTCAGTGTGCGGGGCACGGGGTCGGGAGCGGCCGGCAAACGCAGCCGGGCGATCACGACCTGGGGCAGGACGGTCGGATCGAGCCGCGAGCGCACGGGCCGGGTCCATCTGACCGCCACCATCACGGCCGCTGCCCGAGAGCGAGGCGCCCGCGCCACCGGGACGACCGGGACGACCGGGACGACCGGGACGACCGGGACGAGCCGACTGGAGATCCGGGCGAGCGACCTCCGCTCGGCGATCACCCAGGGCAAGGAGTCCAACCTCGTGCTGCTGCTCGTCGACGCCTCCGGGTCGATGGCTGCCCGGTCTCGGATGGCCGAGGTCAAGACGGCCGTCCTGTCGCTGCTCATGGACGCCTACCAGCGACGCGATCGCGTGGGCCTGGTGACCTTCCGAGGCACCGGTGCCGACCTCGCGTTGCCGCCGACCTCCTCGGTCGAGGCGGCCGCCGCCTGCCTGGCCGAACTCCCCCACGGCGGGCGCACGCCCCTGGCCGAGGGTCTCGCCACGGCCGCGAAGACCCTTGGGCTGGAGCGCATCAGGGACCCACGTCGACGGGCGCTGCTCGTGCTCGTCACCGACGGACGCGCCACGGCGGGCGTCGATGCGTTGGGCAGAGCACAGCGCATCGCCGACCAATGGGGGCACGTCGCCGTCGACAGCGTCGTGATCGACTGCGAGTCCGGCCGCTTCCGGATGGGTCTGGCCAGGGACCTCGCCGACCGGATGGGCGCAGAGCACGTGCCCCTCGAAGACATCGCCGCCGATCACCTCGTGGCGCTCATCAATGACAGGAGGGCCGCCTGATGGCCAAGGGAGTGACACCGGTGCAGGCTGCGGACGGCCTCACCACCCGACAGCGCCGCAACAGTCCGCTCGTCATCGTCCACGGTGGCGCCGGGAAGGGGAAGTCGACGGCGGCCTTCGGCCTGGCCCTGCGCGGCTGGAACCAGGGGTGGTCGATCGGCGTGTTCCAGTTCGTGAAGTCGGCCAAGTGGCGCATCGGTGAGCAGGCAGCGCTGGCTGCTCTCGACGACGTGCACCGCAGCACCGGCCAGGGCGGCCCGATCGAGTGGCACAAGATGGGCTCGGGCTGGTCGTGGTCACGCAAGGCCGGCACCGAGGAGGACCATGCCGAGGCCGCCCGTGAGGGCTGGGCCGAGATCAAGCGTCGCCTCGCCGACGAGACCCACACCCTCTATGTCCTCGACGAGTTCACCTACCTGCTCAAGTGGGGTTGGCTCGACATCGACGACGTCGTCGACTCCCTGACCGACCGCCCCGGCTACCAGCACGTGGTCATCACCGGCCGCGATCCACACCCCCGCCTCCTCGAGATCGCGGACGTCGCCACCGAGATGACCAAGATCGCCCACCCGTTCGACAAGGGCCAGAAGGGCCAGAAGGGCATCGAGTGGTGAGACCGACCCCCCTGCCCCGGGTCGTCATCGCGGCACCTGCGTCGGGTCAGGGCAAGACCACGATCGCCGTCGGGATCATGGCTGCCCTGAGCCGGGCTGGGCACGCTGTCGCGCCGGCCAAGGTCGGCCCGGACTACATCGACCCCGGCTATCACGCGCTCGCCACCGGCCGCCCCGGTCGCAACCTCGATCCCTGGCTGACCTCCGAGGAACTCATCGTTCCCCTGCTCCTCCACGGCGCCCAGACGCCCGACCCCGCCGACGTGGCGGTCATCGAAGGCGTCATGGGGCTCTTCGACGGCCGGATCGGCACCGGCGGCTTCGCGTCGACGGCCCACTTGGCCACCCTCACCCGCAGCCCGGTGATCCTCGTCGCGGACATCTCCTCCGCCGCGCGCACGATCGCGGCGACGCTCCACGGTCTGCGCACCTTCGACCCCGGTGTCGACGTCGTCGGTGTCATCCTCAACAAGGCGGGATCGGTGCGCCACGCGCACGAAGTCCGCAGCAGCGTCGAGGCCATCGGCCTGCCGGTGCTGGGGGTCCTTCCGCGCGACGCGGGCGTGAGCGCCCCCTCCCGTCACCTCGGCTTGATCCCGGCCGCGGAGCGCACCGACGCCGTCAGCGCGCTCGACCGCCTGGCCGAGCAGACCGCCGAGTTGATCGACCTCGACCTGCTGCTTCACCTCGCCGGATGCGCTCCCGACCTGAGCGCCAGCCCGTGGTCACCGCCGTCGCGCCGTGCGGAGGGGGTCGCCACCCACGACAGTGCCATTACCCGCCCGGTCGTCGCCGTGGCCGGCGGTCGCTCCTTCACCTTCCGTTATGCCGAGACCGACGAACTCCTGCGGGCCAACGGCTGCGAGCCGGTTCTCTTCGACCCGGCGCTCGACACCTCGCTCCCGCCCGGGACCAGCGGGCTCTACCTCGGCGGCGGCTTCCCTGAGGCCCACGCTCCGGCCCTCTCCCGCAACACGGCCCTCACTGGTGCGGTCCGGGACGCGATCGCCTCCGGCATGCCGACCGTCGCCGAGTGCGCCGGCCTGATCTATCTCTGCGAGACCCTCGACGGGCACGACTTCGTCGGGGCAGTTCCCGCGCAGGCAGCGATGCACCCTCGCCTGACCCTGCAGTACCGCTCGGCTCGCACGACCGTCGACAGCATCCTCGGGCCGGCCGGAACGACGTCGCGCGGTCACGAATTCCACCGGACCCGCACGTCGCCGGGGGCCGGCACCACCGCTGCCTGGGAGCACGAGGAGGGCGTCGAGGGCTTCACCCTCGATCCAGCCAGCACCGGGCGCGCGACGTTGCACGCCTCCTATCTGCACACCCATTGGGCCGGGAACCCGTCCGTCCCAGCCGCTTTCGCCGCCGCAGTGCAGTCGTATGCCGCACAGCCGCCGGTTCTCGGCGCCACGTCCACGGTCCTCCCCCGGGTCGAGCGAGCGCCCGCGCTCCCCACGACGACCGACCCGACACCCTCGGCTGGACTGGACCACCACGGCGACGCCGAGGTCGGCCCTGGGCTGGTCGACTTCGCGGTGAACGTCCGTGTCCCCACACCCCCGGCCTGGCTCGCCACGACGCTGCGGGACGGCATCGGCGACCTCGCGGCATACCCCGTCGTCGACCCAGCCCGGACGGCCCTGGCCCGACGCCACGCCGTGCCTGAGGACATGGTCCTCCCCACCAGCGGCGGCGCCGAGGCCTTCACGCTGATCGCCCGTGCCATCCCCGGTCGGCGACCCCTCGTCGTGCACCCCCAGTTCACCGAGCCCGAGTCCGCGCTGCGCCGTGCCGGACGGGTGCCGGACCAGCACGTCCTGAGCGAGCGCGAGGGCTTCGTCCTGCACCCCGATCGAATCCCGGCCGACGCCGACCTGGTGATCATCGGGAATCCGACCAATCCGACGGGCGTGCTCCACCCCCGGTCGACCCTGGACGCGTTGCGCGCGCCCGGACGGGTCCTCGTGATCGACGAGGCATTCATGGATGCCATTGTGGGAGGGGCCGATTCACTGATCTCTGCGGACCTGGACGGTGTCATCGTCGTTCGCTCGCTGACGAAGACGTGGGGGCTGGCCGGCCTGCGCGCGGGCTATGTGGTCGGCGACCCCTCACTCCTCCGACTCCTCGCCGAGCAGCAACCCCACTGGTCCGTATCCTCGCTGGCGGCCCGCGCGAGCGTCGCCGTCTGCGCCCCCGCCGCCCGCGCAGAGGAAGCCGAGCTGGCCCG
>JAGNQK010000149.1 GCA_017989115.1 Dermatophilaceae bacterium
CCGACCGCGAGGACGCGATCGAGCAGGAGATGCACCGCGACCTCTGAGGGGCCGAGCGCGGGCGCGGTGACCGGGCATCCAGCCGGGTTTGCGACAATCGCCGGTATGACGACCTTTCCCCGTGCAATTGGCGGCCCCGGCGCGGCCGGGCCCACCGGTGGCGAGCCGCAGCGCACGGTCGTCCACCTGCTGCGGCACGGCGAGGTCCACAACCCCGACCGGGTGCTCTACGGACGGCTGCCGGGCTACCACCTGTCCGAGCTGGGCCGCCACATGGCCGAGCTGGCGGCCGAGCACCTCGGCGACCACGACATCACCCACGTCGTGTCCAGCCCACTCGAGCGGGCTCGCGAGACCGCGGCCCCGATCGCGCAGGGCCACGAGCTCGAGATCACGATCGACGACCGGGTCATCGAGGCGGGCAACGCCTTCGAGGGACTGCCGGTCGCCGGCGGAGCTGGGCTGCTCAAGCACCCACGGCTCTACCCCAAGTTCCTCAACCCGTTCCGACCGTCATGGGGTGAGCCCTACGTCGAGATCGTCGAGCGGATGCGCCTCGCGATCATCGACGCCCGGGCTGCGGCCCGCGGCCACGAGGCGGTCATCGTCAGCCACCAGGCACCGATCTGGATGATCCGCCTCGCCACCGAGGGCCGCCCGCTGTGGCACAACCCGGCCAAGCGCGAGTGCTCTCTGGCGTCGCTCACCTCGCTGACGTTCCTCGGCGATGAGCTGCTGTCGCTCTCCTACAGCGAGCCGGCCGCATCGCTGCTCGGTCAGGCCCAGCCCGGGGCGGGCGCATGAGCGGCAGACCCCTCGCCCGGTGGGCCGGGTGGGTGGCTGCGGCCACCCTGCTGCTCGGCACGGCCGCGTGCACGAGCGACCCGAACTCGGTGGCCGAACAGGCCAAGGCCGGCGACCAGAAGGGCTACGTCTCCGGTGACGGTGCCGTCGAGACGATCCCGGCGGCAGACCGGGCCGAACCGGTCACGCTCTCCGGCCAGCTGCTCGACGGCGCCGACTGGTCGAGCGACTCCGCGAGGGGCGAGGTGCTCGTCCTCAACGTCTGGGGTTCGTGGTGCGCGCCCTGCGTCGCCGAGGCCCCCGATCTGCAGAAGGTCTGGTCGGAGCTCGAGGCGCGGGATGCCCCGGTGCAGTTCATGGGCATCAACTTCCGGGAGGACCCTGCCAGGGGTGCAGCCTTCGAGAAGAGGGCCGGGATCACCTACCCCAGCCTGTCCGACGAGTCCGGGCTGTCGATCCTCGCGCTGCAGGGCAAGGCCCCGACGGTGCCGACCACGCTCGTGCTCGACCGTGAGGGTCGGATCGCCGCGCGGGTCAACGGGCCGGTGACGGCGAGCACCCTGCGGGGCCTCGTCGACGACGTCGTCGCCGGCGAGTCCGCGACCGCAGCGTCATCGTGATGCCGGTGCTCGCTGCGACACTGGCTCCGGCCGTGACCCCGATGGTGGTGCTCACCTCGGACACCGTCACGTCGGGGGCGCTGCCGCTGGCCCTGGCCGTGGCGGTGCTCGCCGGGTTGGTGTCGTTCGCCAGCCCGTGCGTCCTGCCCCTCGTGCCGGGCTTCCTGGGCTACGTCACCGGCCTGACCGGTGAACCGCTCGCGAAGCGCTCGCGCAGCACTCTGGTCTCGGGGGCACTGCTCTTCGTGCTCGGCTTCACGCTCGTGTTCATCCTCGGATCGATCTTCGTCACCACCGCCGGGCGGGCGCTCATCGAGTATCGCGAGCTGCTCGTGCGGGTCGGTGGCGTCGTCGTCATCGTCATGGGGCTGGTCTTCCTCGGCGTCGGCCCGCAGCGGGAGGCCAAGATCGCCTGGCGCCCGCGTGCCGGACTTGCCGGTGCGCCCCTGCTCGGTGCGGTCTTCGCCCTCAGCTGGGCCCCGTGCATGGGCCCGACCCTGGCGGCGGTGCTCGTCATGGCCAGCGCGACCGCGGACCCGCAGGTGGGGCGCAGCGTCACGCTTGCCACGGCATACGGCCTGGGCCTCGGGCTGCCGTTCATCCTCATCGCTGCCGGGCTGGACCGCGCCGGGCGCGCCTCGGGGTGGCTGCGGCGGCACCAGCGCACCATCCAGGTCGTCGGGGGCGTGATGCTCGTGCTCGTCGGGCTGCTCATGGTCACCGGGATGTGGGGCGACCTCAACACGTGGATCCAGAGCGAGCTCGTGAACGGTTTCGAGGTGGCGGTGTGAGCACCGAGACGAAGGCCAGGACCAGCGCCACCGGTGGCGGCTCGGGGACCGGCGCCGGCATCGCACAGCCGCGGCTCGGCCCGATCGGCTGGCTGCGCTGGATGTGGCGCCAGCTGACGAGCATGCGCACCGCGCTGTTCCTGCTCCTCCTGCTCGCCATCGGCGCGATCCCGGGGTCGACCTTCCCGCAGCGCTCGATCGACCCGGCCCGCACCGCCCAGTACATCACCGACCACCCCGGTGTCGGCCCGGTGCTCGACCGGCTCGGGTTCTTCGAGGTCTACTCCTCGCCGTGGTTCGCGGCCATCTACATCCTGTTGTTCATCTCCCTCATCGGCTGTGTCCTGCCGCGCACGAAGATCCTCTGGCACCAGGTGCGTTCGGCCCCGCCGAAGGCGCCTCGCCGCCTCAACCGCCTCGCCGCCCACGACGAGGTCGAGGTCGACGGCGACCCCGAGGAGGTCCGTGAGGCGCTGCGGGCAGCGCTGCGCAGCCGCCGCTACCGGGTGCACGCCCACGACGACCAGACCCTCTCGGCCGAGAAGGGGTACCTGCGTGAGGCGGGCAACCTGCTCTTCCACATCGCTCTCATCGGGGTGCTCATCGGGGTGGCGTGGGGTCACCTCCTGGGCTGGAAGGGGGACGTGATCCTGCCTGTCGGCAAGACCTTCGCCAACACCTTGTCGCGCTACGACACCTTCAGCCCGGGGCCGTGGGTCGACGTCAACGACCTCGAGCCGTTCACCCTGCGCCTGGATGCGATGCGGGTGGAGTTCGAGACCGACTCCCAGGGCAAGGGCCAGTTCGGGGCGCCCCGCGACTTCGAGGCGACGACGACGTTCACCGACGCGCAGGGCACGAGCGAGCAGCGGTCGATCCGGGTGAACCACCCCCTGGAGACCGGCGGCGGCACCGTGTTCCTCCTCGGCAACGGCTACGCCCCGAAGATCACCGTGCGCGACGGCGAGGGCACGGTCATCTACAGCGACGCCACCCCGTTCCTGCCGCAGGACAACTTCTACACCTCCGTCGGTGCCGTCAAGGTGCCGGGGGCGACGCCGAAGCAGCTGGGCTTCGCCGGGTTCTTCCTCCCGACGGGGATCATCGACGACCAGGGCCCGCGCTCGCTCTTCCCCGACGCCCTCGACCCCCAGCTGGCACTCACGGCCTTCGAGGGTGAGCTGTTCCCGAACGGCCGGCCGCAGTCGGTCTACTCCCTCGACACCGAGGCGATGAAGGCCATCCCAGCGGCCGATGGCAACGACCAGCTGCGCATCCTGCTGCGGCCGGGGCAGACCTTCGAGCTGCCGGAGGGCCGTGGGTCGATCACCTTCGACGAGGTCGAGCGCTTCGCCGGCCTGTCGATCCGCACCGATCCCGGCAAGAGCCTCACCCTCGTCGCCGCGCTCGCCAGCCTGGCCGGACTCGTGGCCTCCCTGGTCATCCGCCGTCGAAGGGTGTTCGTGCGGGTTGGGCCGGGTGAGGGGCACAGTCGTACGCTGGTTGCCGTCGGCGGCCTCGCCAAGGACGACGACGACGGGATGCCCGCCGAGATCGAGCATCTCCTCACCGCACTCGAAGGACGTCGATGACCGACCAAGACCTCGCCCAGCTGTCGAACACGGCCATCTACTCCGCGATGGTGGTGCTCACCCTCGCGATGCTCGCCTACGCCGTGTACCTCGCGCGCCTCGCGCCCTCGCGGGGTGACGAGGCCGGCGTGGATGCCGTTGATGCCCACGACGGGGCCCGCGAGCTCGTCGGGGCTGACGGTCGCGCCGTTGCCACGGTGTCGGATGCCGCGCCGCGTGACGGTGCGCCGGCCGCCGGAGGTGGGCGGACGGCATCCGGTACGACGTCGGACCGTGGGCGCGAGAGCGAGCCACTGGCAGCCCGCAAGGCGGCCGGCATCGGGTGGATGCTCACCCTGCTCGCCACCGTGCTCGTCGTCGCCGGTGTGGTGCTGCGCGCGCTCGAGGTGCACCGGTGGCCGCTGGGCAACATGTACGAGTTCGCGATCGTCGGGGCGATGTTCGTGCTGGTGTCGTACTGCGCGTGGGCGTTCCGGCGTGACCTGCGCTGGCTCGGCCTGTTCGTCGTCACCCCCGTGCTGCTCAACCTCGGGCTGGCCATCACCGTCTGGTACACCGACGCCTCGGAGCTCATGCCGTCGCTGCGCTCGGTGTGGCTCGCCATCCACGTCGCGGTCGCGACCTTCTCGGTGGCCGTGTTCACCATCGCCTTCTCGCTCGGCATCCTCTACCTCGTGCAGGACCGGCTCGAGTCGACCCCCGGCCGCAAGCGCAGCTTCATGGACCGGCTGCCCGACGCGCGTTCGCTGGAGCGGTTGACCTACGCGGTGCACATCGTGGCGTTCCCGCTGTGGACCTTCACCGTCATCGCCGGGGCCATCTGGGCCCGGCAGGCCTGGGGTTCGTACTGGAACTGGGACCCCAAGGAGGTCTGGAGCTTCGTCATCTGGGTCGTCTACGCCGCGTACCTGCACGCCCGCGCGACGACCGGGTGGAAGCGCCAGAACGCCGTGTGGATCGCGCTGGCCGGGTACGGCTGCATCATCATCAACTTCGCCGTGGTCAACGTGTTCTTCGTCGGCCAGCACTCCTACTCCGGGTTGTGATCTGACGTGCTTCGGTACACCGTTCTTCGCCTGCTCGTCTTCCTCGGTGTGTTGTCCGCGCTATGGCTGCTCGGGCTGCGCGGCCAGGAGAACATGCTCCTGCTCGTCGCCGGTGCCGCCCTGCTGTCGGCCGTCATCTCGTACTTCGGGTTGCGGCGCTTCCGGGAGGAGTACTCGGCACAGCTCGCGCAGAAGATCGAGCAGCGCATCGAGACCAAGCAGGCCAAGCAGTCGGCTGCCGGGGCCGGCGCGACCGATGAGGACGCCGAGGATGCCGAGGTCGCGCGTGGGGACGACACCTTCCGCTGACCGGGCTGACCCCGCAGCAGGTGGTGAGGGTCAGGTGGCGATCGCGACGCCGATGACGACACCGAGGGCGATGAGGACGGCATACGCCACCTCGTAGAGCCCCGTGGCGGCGAGCACCGGGATCAGCTCGCGCCCCGTGGTGCCGGCCCGCACGGTGCGCACGGCCTTCAACCCGAGCGGCACGGCGAGCAGGCCGAGCAGCGCCCACGGCTCGAACCACGCCATGGCGCCGAGCGCCACCACGGATGCCGTGAACAGCGCGACGTACAGGGTGCGCGTTCGCGCGTCACCGAGTCGCACCGCGAGGGTGCGCTTGCCGTGCTCGATGTCGGTCGGGATGTCGCGCAGGTTGTTGGCCACGAGGATCGCGGACGCCAGGGCACCGACGCCGATGGCGCCGATCAATCCGAACCAGGACACGGCATCCGCCTGCGTGTACAACGTGCCGAGCGTGGCCATCAGACCGAAGAAGACGAAGACGTAGACCTCACCGAGGC
>JAGNQK010000150.1 GCA_017989115.1 Dermatophilaceae bacterium
CGGCCCGTCGTTGTCGACGACGAGGACGGCGTGCGCCCCCTCGCGGCCGAGGCGCACGCGCAACGCATCCCGGCGGTGACGCTCGGCGTTCTCGAGCAGGTTGCGCACCACCCGGCCAAGCCGACGCTCGTCACCGAGCACCCGGACGGGGTGGACGGCCACGTCTATCGCCAGCCCCCGGGCCCGCAGCGCACCGGTCTCGTCGAGCACGACGTCGTCGAGGTCGACCTCCACGGTTGACAGGCTGGGCTCCTGCTGGTCGGCGGAGGCCAGGGTCAGCAGGTCGTCGACCAGCAACGCCAGCCGTTCGACCTCCGCTCGAGCCCGGTTGGCCACGATGCGGCGCTCCTCGGGGGTGCGCTCCTTAGCGAGCCGGTCGACGAGGATCCGAATCGTCGCGAGCGGGCTGCGCAACTCGTGCCCGGCGTCCGCGACGAACGCCCGCCTCGAGGCATCGGTGCGCCGCAGTCGCTCGAGCAGCCCGTTGAGGGTCTGCGCGAGCACGGTCAGTTCGTCGCGGCCCGCAGGCACCTCGAGCACCGGGCCGGGCCGCCAGACCGAGGCCCCTCTATCTGGCGGCGCATCCGTTCCACCGGGCGCAGCGCCTGCCCCACCGCGATCGTCGTCACCGTCGCGAGGATGAGGATGATGCCGATGAGCCCGAGCACCCCGAAGGTCACCGTGGGGCCGATGGCGGAGGCACCCAGGTCGGTGGGCACGGCGACGAGGACGACGCGGCGTTGGCCACCAATCGTCGTCGCTAGCGCGCGTCCCGGCGCAGCAAGCGGACGCCCTCGGCGTAGCCGTGCCACGGCCCGGACGGGGCTGCGGCGTCCGGGACCGCGCGCTGGGTGCGCCCGACGAGGAGCACCGTGGCGAGCATGCCCGCCACGAGCAGCGCCGCGATCGCGGCACCCATGATGAGGTAGCTGCGGTGCTCGCCGCCCGCGGCGTCACGGATGGCGGGGCCGCCGGCACCCATCGCGAGGATCGCCAGCGCGAGCACGGCGATGCGCCAGCTGAGCAGCCGGGTGCGCTCGCGGTAGCCGTCGGTGAGGTCGGCCGGCAGCGCGATGTAGGGCACCTGGAACAGGCTGAACGACGTCGTGGCCAGCACGAATGCCACCGCGACCCACACCGCGGACGCGCCGGGCGCAAGCCCCGTCGGCACGGCGAACATGCCCAGGAAGCCGACCGGCAGCGTCACTGCCCCGAGCGCCACCAGCCGGGTGCGGGTGCTGCGGCGGCGGGCCTCGGCGTCGGAGAGGGCGCCGACGAAGGGGTCGATGGCGACGTCCCAGACCTTGGGGAGCAGCACCACCAGCGCGCCCAACGCGGGCGCCACCCCGAGCGTGTCGGTCAGGTAGTAGGCCAGCACGAGCCCGGGCAGCGTCCCGAACCCCCCGGTGCCCACGCTGCCGGCGGCGTAGCCGATCGTCTCGCCGCGGTGACGGTGCGTGCCATGCCGGACACCGTAACCGTCCGGGCCCGGTGATGGCCCCCCTGATCCGTTGCATCATGCGCACCGCTGCGTAGTGACTTGCGCAACGATTGTACGTACGCTGGGCCTCATGAGTGACGCACCCACCGAGCGCCGCGCGCTCCTGGTCAACTCCACTGTGGCCGCAGTGCTGGGCGCCGGCCTGATGGTGCTGGCCCACGAGCTCAGCCACCTGGTCGCGGGCTTGGCGATGGGCATCCCGGGCACCCTGTACTCCTACGGCGTGGCCCACGAGGGGTCCCCCGTCCAGAACGCGATCATGGCGGGGGCGGGACCGATGTTCAGCCTGCTCACCGGCCTGGTGATGGCACTGTGGCAACCATTGCGCGCCACGCGGTCGTTCTGGCACCTGCTGTGGCTGTGGTTCGCCTACTCCTCGATGATGGAGGGCATCGGCTACCTCGAGATCACCCCGTTCGGGGCCGGCGACACCGCCGCGGTCGCCAGCCACCTCGGCTGGCCGCCCGCGGTCGGTTGGGTGCTGCTCGCCGGGGGCATCGCCGGCCAGTTCGCCCTGGCCTGGGGTTTCGCCCACCCGGTCGGCCGCATGGCGGGCGCGGACCGCGGCGCCCGCCTCGACGCGACCCTGTGGCCGTGGCTGCTCGGCACCGTGGTCAACCTCGGCCTGTCGGGCCTGTCGATGGCGACCCACCGGGCGGCCCTGTCCCCCGGTGAAGTGACGGTGATCCTGGCGGCCGGCTCCGCCACGCTGGTGTTCGCGCCGATGGCCATGATCTTCCAGCGCAAAATGAACGCGCAGCCCTACGAGCCGCTCAAGCTCAAGCCGATCCCCGTCGTGGGCCTCGCCCTCCTCGCCGGACTCATCCTGCTCAACCAGGCCCTCAATCTGGGCGTCCAGATCGGCTGATCACCCCCAGCCGGGGTCACGCTCGGCGAGAGCTGCGTGGCGACTGGCGTTGATCACCGCGTCGGCGTGCCCGGTGGCGGCGGGCCCGAGCAGGGCGAGCACCCGGCCGAGCGCCTCGCCGAGGCGACCGGCGGGCCAGTCCTCGGGCAGTGCCACCCGGGGCAGCGAACCCTCTTCCCCCAGCAGCTGGTACGCCTCCGAGCTCGCCTCGTACAGCGACCGGAAGGCGACCAGCGGGTCGGCCTCCGCGGTCTTGATCGCGTCGAGCCTGCTGATCACGTCGCCGTAGCGTCCGGCGAGGGCCGGAAGGTCCCAGGCGTGCTCGATGAGTCGGGTGGAGGCACTCGCGTCGACGTCGAGCCAGCCCGTGACCGCGGCCGCAGCCGACAGCAGATCACCCAGACCCGCCGACGCGTCCCGCAACGCCACCACCACCCCGGGCCGCAGCTGCCGATAACCGAACCGCGCGGCCGCAGACAGGAACGCCTCGCGCAGCGCACGTCGCGATTCCGGGACGTCGTAGACGAGCACGTGGAAGCGGCCGTCCCAGTCGGCGCTCGCGCCCGCCCCCCGGAGCTGCTCGAAGTTCGCGCGCAACTGCCCCGCCAACCGATAGACGCCGACGCGGCCGTGGCGCGTGAGGTCGAGCAAGCCATACCCGGCGACACGATGCACCAAGGCCTTGGCGGCCGACTGGGTCAGGCCCAGATCGCCGAGCAGCGCGACGAGTACCGGGCCCGGCAGCGCGGACGCCCGGCAGACCCCGAAGATGTAGGGGACGGCGCCGATCATCGATCCCGGCGCTCGTCGCCCCGGCTGGCGAGAACCGGTTGTGGTGACCACCCGGAACCCATCCGCCATGACGCGCACCCCCTCACGTCCGATCCTACGGCGCGGTCGAAGGGAACGAGGACGGTCGCCAAAGGCGTGCCACGCTCAGGGCGTTTGGCCTCCGACTCACGCCGGGGAGTAGCCCTCAGGCCCGCTCCGCCGCCCGGCGGCCGAACCAGTTGGCCAGGAGCTTCGCGACCAGGGCATCCTCACCGAGGACGAGTTCGCCGCCCAGAAGGCCAAGCTGCTCGGCTGACCGGCCCGCACGCCGGATGACGACGAGAGGTGGTGTTCGGCGTGGCCGACCTCAGTCCCGCTGAGCGACGCAAGCACGGAGAGTCGGCCCGCACCCACGCCCCGCTCGAGGGCCAGGCGCAGGTCGGCGAGGCACAGGGCATCAGCCTCGACACCGTGAACACCCACGTGCGCTCGATCTACGCGAAGCTCGGAGCGGGCACGCGGCGCGATGCCATTACCGCTGCCCGCGACCTCGGCCTGCTCTGATCCCCGCACGCTCACCCACTACGCACGAGGCCGGGCCGGGCGCCTGCTGTCAGGCTGACCCGGAAGGAAGGTCCCCATGATGCAGGAAAAGGCACTGATGCGATGCCAGTTCATCGTCAGCGGATCGGTGTCCGACGAGGCCATGGCTGCCACTGACGCGTCAGGCCCGGCTCCCCGCAGGAGCCAGCACGCGGACGTACTCGACGTCCCCGAGGAGCTCCAGTCGCTGCCAGAGCACACTTCCCGGAACCGCCTGGCTGACGTGGCAGTGCACCGCCGTGGACTGGCTGCGACGGTCGACGGCGATGGCGGTGAGGTCGTGGAGCGGATGACCCGCGAAGGCCGCCCCGTGGGTGTCGTTCAGCACCCGGCTCACCTGCTGCGGCAGGGCCCACCCCAGCACCGGGATGCCGTGTCGAGCGGCCACGGCGAGCGCAGCCTCGGACGCTTCCCGGTGGTCGGGGTGGCCCGTGACACCGCCGAGCGGGTCGACCACGAGGATGCCGTCCGGTTGCGTCGCTCGGACCTCGGCCTCGACCTCGGCCTCGATGACGCGCACGTCGAGGTCGGCCAGGGCGCCGTCCGGGTGTGCGAGCAGGGTCGTGCGCGCACACCCCAGCACACGCGCGGCATCCGACAGCTCGGCTGTCCGCTGGGCTGCGAGGTCGCCCGTCCCGGCCCCGAGGCCTCTCCGCGCGTCAGGCACAGCACGCTCACCTCGGCGCCGAGACGGACCGAGCGGTCGATGAGCGCACCGAGTGCGAACGACTCGTCATCGGGGTGAGCGACGACGACGAGCACCCGCGTCCAGTCGGACCCAGGGCCCGTTACCGCCAGGGAAGACACCGGCGAACTCAGGCCTGCGGGCCCTGCACGATGGGAAGACCGACCGCGATCCAGCCCGCGGTGCCGCCGTCGACGGAGACCGCGTCATAGCCCAGGGCGGTGAGCAGGTCAGCCATGGACCGGCTGCGGTTGCCGCTCTGGCAGATGACGTGCACGGTCTGGTCCTTGGGCACCCCACCGAGCGAGGCCGTGATGCGGCTCATCGGGGCCAGGATCGCGCCGGGGACGTGACCCCCGACGTACTCCGCGGGTTCGCGGACGTCGAGGACGATCGCCCCCTCGGCGTGCCGGGTCCGCAGGGCGTCGATGTCGATGGTTCGCGTCATGTGGCCATGATACCCCCATGGGTATGAATGTCCCGAGGAACTCTTGACTTATTCCAGAAAGAGGGCACACTCGAGACGTGCCCACCACACCTGAGCTCGAGCAGCTGCTGCGCAAGCACAACCTTCGGGTCACCCGCCCTCGACTGGCCGTCCTCGGTGCAGTCCACTCCTCGCCGCACGCGAGCACGGATGCGGTCATCGATGCCGTCCGTGACGAGCTCGGCGTGGTGTCCCACCAGGCCGTCTACGACGTGCTGCGCGCCCTCACCACCGCGGGCCTGCTGCGCCGCATCCAACCCGCTGGCTCCGTGGCCCGGTACGAGGCCCGGGTCGGGGACAACCACCACCACGTCGTCTGTCGCACCTGCGGGGCGATCGCCGACGTGGACTGCGCGGTGTCCGCGACGCCGTGCCTCACGGCATCCGACGACCAAGGCTTCGTGATCGACGAGGCCGAAGTCACGTACTGGGGAACCTGTGCGACCTGCGCACAGGTCGCACACGCGGCACGATGAAACTGACCACCCACGCAGCCTGACCACCACCCTGCCCCACCAGCACATTGGAAGGAAGAGCATGAGCGAGCAGAACCACGACGCCGTCGTCGGAGACATGAACTCGGAGGAGAGCGAGGGACTGTGTCCCGTCATCCACACCGCCAACCACCCCACTGAGGGTGCTGGCAACCGCACGTGGTGGCCCGACCAGCTCAACCTGAAGATCCTGCGCAAGCACGCGCC
>JAGNQK010000151.1 GCA_017989115.1 Dermatophilaceae bacterium
AGCCCCATCGCGGTGAGCTCGGCCACCAACCGGTCACGTTCGGCCTTGATCGCGCCCACCGTCTCGAGCATGAGGTCTGCGTGCTCGAGCGCGGCGAGGGCCACCGCCTGGGTCTGGGTGGCGAGGTGGTACGGCATCCGCACCAGGCGCAGCGCGTCGACGAGGGACGGGTCGGCGGCGAGGTACCCGAGACGGCCACCCGCCAGGGCGAACGCCTTGCTCATCGTGCGCGTCACGACGAGCCGCGGGCGGCCTTCGAGCAGGGTCAGGGCACTGGGGGTGCCCGGTCGGGCGAACTCCGCGTAGGCCTCGTCGACGACGATGAGCGCGTCGGGGGCCGCGTCGTGCACGGCGACGACGGTGTCGAGGGAGAGCGCCGTCCCTGTGGGGTTGTTCGGGGAGCACAGGAACACGACGTCGGGGCGGTGGGCGCGCACCTGCTCGACCGCAGAGGCCGCGTCGAGGTCGAACGCGCCCCCGCCCGCGACGCCGCGCAGGCCGTCGACCCACGTCGTGCCCGTCGTCGTCGTGATGATGGGGTGCATCGAGTAGGCCGGGGTGAACCCGAGCGCGGTGCGACCGGGGCCACCGAACGCCTGCAGCAGGTGCAGCAGCACCTCGTTGGAGCCGTTGCCGGCCCACACCTGGTCGGCGCCGATCACGGTGCCCGAACGGGACAGGTACGCGGCCAGCGCCTCACGCAGGGCCGTGAACTCGCGATCGGGGTAGCGGTTGAGACCGGATGCCGCGGCCGCCACGGCCTTGGTCATCGCCTCGACGACGACGGCAGGAACCGGGTACGAGTTCTCGTTGGTGTTCAGGGCCACCGGCACGTCGAGCTGCGGAGCGCCGTAGGCGGTGCGCCCGCGCAGGTCGGCGCGCAGCATCGCCTCGACGGTGGTGCGGGAATCCATGGCGCAGAGTCTAGGTCGCTGCGCCGTGGCACGACTTTCCCGCCCGACGCCCGAACCGGCACCGCGGTGGGCTCAGGTGCTCGGGTCGAGCTCGGGGTGGCGCGCGAGCACGGCCTCACCATGGGCGGGCAGGTCCTCGGCGCGGGCGAGCGTGACGACGTGGCCGCCCACCTCGCGCAGCGCCTCCGACGAGTACGTGACGACGTGGATGCCGCGCAGGAAGCTCTGCACCGACAGCCCGCTGCTGTGGCAGGCACACCCACCCGTGGGCAGCACGTGGTTGGAGCCGGCGGCGTAGTCACCGAGGCTGACCGGCGACCAGGGGCCGACGAAGACCGCACCGGCATTGCGCACCCGGGCGGCGACGGATGCCGCGTCGCGGGTCTGGATCTCCAGGTGCTCGGCCGCGTAGGCGTTGACCAGGGCCAGGCCGGCCTCGACGTCGTCGACGAGGACGATCGCCGACTGCCGACCGGCCAGCGCGGTGGCCACCCGCTCGGTGTGCTTGGTCGTGGCGACCCGACGCGCCAGCGCCGCCTCGACGGCATCCACGAGGTCCGGGGAATCGGTGACCAGGACGGCTGCAGCGAGCGGGTCGTGCTCGGCCTGGGAGATGAGGTCGGAGGCGACGTGGTCGGCATCCGCGCTGTCGTCGGCGAGCACGGCGATCTCCGTGGGGCCGGCCTCGGCGTCGATGCCGATGATCCCCTTGAGCAGGCGCTTGGCCGCGGCGACGTAGATGTTGCCCGGGCCGGTGACGAGGCTGACGGGGTCGCAGACCTCACCGTCGTCCTCGATGCCGTACGCGAAGGCAGCCACGGCCTGCGCCCCACCCATGGCCCACACCTCGTCCACCTCCAGGAGGGCGCACGCGGCGAGGATCGTCGGGTGCGGCCAGCCACCGTGGTCGCGCTGCGGTGGGCTCGCGACGGCCAGGCTCGGAACCTGCGCGAGCTGGGCGGGCACGACGTTCATGACGACGCTGCTCGGGTACACGGCCAAGCCACCGGGCACGTAGAGCCCGACCCGGTCGACGGGCACCCAGCGCTCGGTGACCGTGCCCCCGTCGGCGACCTGCGTGGTCGTGTCGGACCGGCGCTGGTCGGCGTGCACGACGCGCGCCCGGCGGATGGACTCCTCGAGGGCCGCGCGCACGGCCGGGTCCAGCGTCGTCAGGGCGTCGGCGATGACCTCGGCGGGCACCCGCAGCCGCGCCGGACGGATGCCGTCGAAGCGCTCCGCGGCGTCGTAGAGGGCCGCCGCACCGCGCTCGGCGACGTCCGCGACGATCGGGCGCACGGCATCCAACGCCGCCTCGACGTCGAACTCGGCGCGCGGCAGGGCAGCCTTGAGCTCACGCAGGCTGAGGTGCTGCCCGCGCAGGTCGAGCCGGGGAATGATCGTGTCGGGCATGCCCCCAAGTTTAGGTCGAGCCCTCAGTCGTCGTAGAACTCGGCCTCGTGGGCGGCCCGGGCCCGGCGAGCCAGCTTGCGGTAGCGCTCCCCCAGCTCCTGGCCCGAGCCCCCGGGCAGGCCGAGGATGCGCGCGATGCCGTCGGCATCGCGCGGGTCGGTCGGCACGGCGTCCACCGTCTTGGCGCGGAAGAGCACCCCGGCGTTGCGCATCGACGACGCCAGGCGCCACGACGCCGCGAGGTCCGTGGCGTGGTCGGGGTCGATCAACCCGAGCGACTCCGCCGCCGACAGGGCCGCCATCGTCGAGGTCGTGCGCAGCTCCGGGTGGGCGTGGGCGTGCTGCAGCTGCACGAGCTGGACGACCCACTCGACGTCGGACAGGCCGCCGTGGCCGAGTTTGAAGTGGGTCTTGCGGTCCGCGCCGCGCGGCAGCCGCTCGGCCTCCATCCGGGCCTTCAGGGTGCGGATCTCGCGAACCTGGGTCGCGTCGAGCCCGCCAGCCGGCCAGCGCAGCGGGGCGACCAGGTCGAGGAAGCGCTGGCCGAGGTCGGCGTCGCCGGCGATCGGCTTCGCCCGCAGCAGGGCGTGCGCCTCCCAGACGAGCGACCAGCGCGCGTAGTACTCGCGGTACGAGGCGAGCGAGCGCACGAGCGGGCCGTTCTTGCCCTCGGGGCGCAGCCCGGCGTCGATGTCGAGGTTGGGGTCGGGCCCGCGCAGGCCGAGCAGGCGGATGAGGTCCTTGACGACCTCGAGGGCCTGCGCCTGCGCCGCCCCCTCGTCGGCCCCGTCGACCGGGTCGTGGACGAACAGCACGTCGGCGTCCGAGCCGTACCCCTGCTCGCCGCCACCGAGGCGCCCCATGCCGACGACGACGACCCTGGTGAGGGCAGGGGCACCGGTGCGGGCCTCGAGGTCACGCACGCACAGCTCGAGGGTCACCTCGAGCAGCGCCGAGGTGAGGTCGGTCATGGCCGTGCCGAGCCCGTCGAGGGTGAGCAGGCCGGACAGGTCGGCGACCGCGACGCGGAAGAGCTCGGATCGGCGGATGGTGCGGGCGGCGAGCACGGCGGATGCCGGGTCGTCCTTGCGCCCTGCGGCGGACCGCATCCGGCGCAGGACGTCCTCGCGCGCACGCGGCCGTAGGCCGGCCGCGTCACCGAGGAACTGCACGCACTCCGGCGCCTGCTCGAGCAGACCGGCGGCGAAGCGGCTGCGGGCCAGGGTGTGCGCGAGCCGCTCGGCGGCCGAGCCCTCGTCGCGAAGCAGCCGCAGGTACCACGGGGTGGTCCCGAGCTCGTCGCTGATCTTGCGGAAGGCGAGCAGACCCGCATCCGGGTCTGCCTCGTCGGCGAACCAGCCGAGCATCACCGGCAACAGCTGGCGCTGGATCGCGGCCCGTCGGCTGAGCCCGTCGGTCAAGGCTTCGAGGTGGCGGAGCGCGCCATGCGGATCGCGGAAACCCAACGCGGACAGACGCTCTCGCGCGGCCTCGGGAGTCAGGCGCACCTCGGAGTCGGAGAGGCGGGCCACGGCCGAGAGCAGCGGGTGGTAGAAGATCCGCTCGTGCAGGCGGCGCACCTCGCGCTGCTGGGCCTTCCACTGGGCGATGACGGCATCCGCCGGTGAGGACCGGTGACCGAGCGCCCGTCCGAGGCGGCGCAGGTCCGAGGCTGCGGTGGGCATGAGGTGGGTGCGGCGCAGGCGGTAGAGCTGGATGCGGTGTTCCAGCGTGCGCAGCAGCCGGTATGCCGTGGCGAGCGTCGCGGCGTCCTCACGCCCCACGTAACCACCCGCCGACAGGGCCGCGAGCCCGTCGAGCGTGGTCCCGGTGCGCAGCGACTCATCGGCCCGGCCGTGCACGAGCTGGAGCAGCTGCACGGAGAACTCGACGTCGCGCAGCCCACCCGCACCGAGCTTGAGCTGGCGGGCGGCCTCGGCGGGTGGGATGTGCTGTTCGACGCGTCGGCGCATCGCCTGCACGTCGGCGACGAAGTTCTCGCGGGTGGAGGCTTGCCAGACCATCGGCTGCACGGCGTCGCAGTAGGCCTGCCCCACCTCGGCGTCACCCGCGACCGGGCGGGCCTTGAGCAGGGCCTGGAACTCCCACGTCTTCGCCCACCGCTCGTAGTAGGAGCGGTGGCTCGCGACGGTGCGCACGAGCGGCCCGTTCTTGCCCTCGGGGCGCAGCGCCGGGTCGACCTGCCACAACGCCCCGGTCGCCGTCGACGCCGAGCAGATCCGCATCAGGCGGGTCGCGAGGTCGGTGGCGATGGCCGTCGACTCGTCCTCGGGCACCCCGTCCGCCGGTTCGGCCACGAAGATGACGTCGACGTCGGAGATGTAGTTCAGCTCGCGCCCACCGGTCTTGCCCATGGCGATGACCGCCAGGCGGGTGCGCCCGGCATCCGCCCCGACCTCGTCGCGGGCGATCACGAGAGCGGCCTCCAGCGCCGCCTGCGCCAGGTCGGCCAGGGCCGCGGCCGTCTCCGGGAGGGACACGAGTGGGTCGCCGGACGTGAGGTCCAGGGCCGCGATCTCCAGGAGTTGTTCGCGGTATGCCGTGCGCAGGACGTCGACGGCCGGCGCACCCTCGGGGGCGCTCACCGCCCCGACGAGCCGCTGGATGCGCTGCTGCGCGGTGAGGGGCTGCGCCCGCGTGACGGCGCTCCACTGGTGCGGGTGGGCGCACAGGTGGTCGCCGAGGGCCGCCGAGCTGCCCAGCACCGCGAGCAGCCGCTGACGCGCGGGGCCCGGTGCCGCCAGCGCCTCGGTGACCGGGCCGCGAAGCTCAGGGTCGCGGCCGACGACCTCCATGAAGCGCACCAGCCCCAGCAGGGCGCCGTCAGGGTCCGGGACACCGGCGAGGGCAGCGGCGAGCCCGTGGTCCTCGATGTGCTCGCGGGAGTGGATGAGCCCGGCGAGCGCCGGGTCCTGCAACAGGCCGAACGCCCGGGCAGCGTCGTCGAACCCCAGCCGCGCGATGGCGACGGGGATCGACCCGGGACCGCGAGAGCTCACCCCGGTTCCGGTCAGAGGCGGGGCAGGTAGCGGTCGAGCTCGAAGGCGCTCACCTGGTTGCGGTAGTCGGCCCACTCGGCCCGCTTGTTGCGCAGGAAGAAGTCGAAGGTGTGCTCCCCGAGGGTCTCGGCGATGAGCTCGCTGCCCTCCATGACGCTGATCGCGTCGCTGAGGCTCGCGGGCAGCGGCTTGATGCCCATGGCCTTGCGCTCGGCGTCGGTGAGGCTCCACACGTCGTCCTCGGTCTCGGGAGGCAGTTCGTA
>JAGNQK010000152.1 GCA_017989115.1 Dermatophilaceae bacterium
CACGCGACGGGCAGCAGGTGGCCCGCGCGGTGCGCGCCGCCGTGGACATCTCCGATGCCCCCTCGGTGGTGCGCTTCCCCAAGGGGTCGGTGGGTGCCCCGATCGAGGCCGTTCGCACCGTCGGCACCGTCGACGTCCTGGCCGAGCCCGACGAGGCAGAGGTCGACGTGCTCCTCGTGGGGGTCGGGTCGATGGCGGCCACCGCGATGGCTGCGGCTGAGAAGCTCTCGGCCGAAGGGGTGCGCGTGCGCGTCGTCGACCCGGTGTGGGCGCTGCCGGTCAGCCCGGACCTCGTGACCCTCGCTGGGGCAGCGGGCCGGGTCGCCGTCGTCGAGGACAACGTCGTCGTGGGTGGCATCGGCTCCCAGGTTGAGCTGGTGCTGCGCGAGGCCGGCCTGGCCACACCGCTCGACCAGTTCGGCATCCCGAGCGAGTTCCTCGACCACGGCTCGCGCGGCCAGGTGCTCGACCGCATCGGTCTCACGCCGGATGCCGTGGCAAGCCGCCTGCGTGACCGCCTCGCCTGAGCGATCGGCTCGCGGTGAGCGCGCGGCGGCCACACGGCATCCGATGTCTGCGTCGTGGGGAACAACGAGGGTGAGGTGTGCGGTTGCGGGAGCATGACCTCCACCGCAGACGCTGGCATCGACGCCCTTCGCTCCACCCATGACGGCCTCGTCGCCGTCGTTCGCGACCTGTCCGACGAGCAGTTGGTGGCGCCGTCCGGGGCCACGGAATGGACTGTCGCGCAGGTGCTTTCCCACCTCGGCAGTGGCGCTGAGATCTCGGCGGCGACGCTGCGCAACGCGGTCGACGGGGCTGGGCGGCTGCCCGATGGCTTCAACCAGGGGGTGTGGGACCGATGGAACGCGATGTCCCCGCGCCACCAGGCTGACGGCTTCGTCGTCGCCGATGCGGCTCTGCTGGCAGACGTCGAGGCCCTGACGGCTGAGCAGCGCGAGACCCTCCAGGTCGACCTCGGGTTCCTTCCTGCGCCGGTTCCCTTCGCCACGTACGCCGGGATGCGGCTCAGCGAGGCGGCGGCCCACTCGTGGGACGTGCGGGTCGCCTACGACGATGATGCGGTCATCGACGAGCCGACGGCCCGGGTGCTCGTGCGGCTGTTCGGCGGTCCGATGGGGTTCCTCCTCGGCTTCACGGCGAAGGCCGATGCCGTGGCTGAACCCGCCGTCGTCGACCTCGTCGGCCTCGACCACGACCTGTCGATCGGGGATGCCGTGGCGCTCGTTCCCGCGGGCGGGGTCACCACCGCGACCCTCGAGGGTGGGGCGGATGCCGTGGCGCGGCTGCTCACCGGGCGCCTCACGGCTGCGCACACCCCGGCATCCGTCGTCGTGTCCGGCAACGTCTCGTTGGAGGACCTTCGCCGGGTATTCCCGGGGTACTGAGGAACTCGAGGTGCCGTCTCCCGGTGCCGAAGAGTGTTGAGAGTGGTGTCAGGGTGCTGCGGCACGATGTCGTCATGAGCGACGAAGCAGACTCCGTGGGCGCTGACGGCGCTGATGGCCAGGTCGAGGTGGGCGAGGTCGAGGTGGGCGAGGTCGAGGTGGGCGCCGTGGGCGCCGTCGACGTGGGCGCCATGGCGATCACCGTGGCCATCCCCGAGCACCTGCGCTGGACCGACACGCGCCGCGACGTCGAGCACACCCTGCTGACGCTCACGGTTCGCCTGCTCCCCGATGGCCACCTTGCCGTGAAGGCATACGGCCGACCCACCGCTGGTGGTCGATCGCCGTACGTGTCGTTCCCGGTGCCTGACGACCCCGCCATCACCGCGCTGGTCGAGGCTGCTGGAGCACGGGCCGGCGAGCTGTGGGCGGCGCACAAGGGCCTGGCCTGATGGATGGTGGCGCGCAGGGTCGCATTGCCGTGGTCGGTCAGATGCAGGCTCGGCTCGCCACCGAACGCGGGCTGTTGGTGAGTCGCATCGAGCAGATGGAGGCCGACAAGGCGCGCCTCGTGGCGGCATCCGTTGATTCCAATGCCGATGACGAGCACGACCCCGAGGGTCAGACCATCGCGTTCGAACGATCGCAGCTGGAGGCGCTGACGGATCGGCTGCGCCAGCACGTGACGGAGGTGGAGGCGGCGCAGGCGCGTCTTGCGGCAGGACGGTATGGCACGTGCGAGGTCTGCGGGGAGCAGATCGACGGTGCCAGGCTCGAGGTTCGTCCGACGGCGCGCACGTGTGTCGACCACGCCAGCGGCAGGCGTCGGCGCTGACCCTGACGGCGACCTCGGGGGGTGACGCCCCTCGCGAGGGCCCTGTCGGTGGCCGCCTGTAGGTTCTATTCATCGCTTCAGGGCGATGGCGGGGCGGGCGGATTGTTGGCGGATCCGGCTGGGGGAGAGCGTGATCGGGAAGGGGGTGGTGAACGTGGAGGACGACAGCGCGGGGTGCATGACGCACGGTTCGGTGATCCGTGTCAGCGACGAGGGCGATCGTGCAGTGATCCGTGACAGCGACGAGGGCGACCGTGCGTGCGTCGATGAGGCGGGTGTGGCCGCCACCGAGGCGAGTGTGCGTGCGCAACTCGACGACCTTTCACTGCGTGTGACCCACCTTGCCGACGACATCGAGAGGGTCTGCGGTGCATGGGCCAGGCCTGATCTCGCATCGGCCCTGGCGAACTGCCAAGGGTTGATCAACACCCTGACCGCAGTTCAGGACGTCGCGATCACACGGCTGGCGGCGATCGAGGAGGAGTGGCTGGAGGACGGGTTGGTCGTCGAGTCCCGCCGGGCGCCGGGGCACATCGCCCTCGACGCACCTGACGTCGTGGCCGGAGCCTTGCGGGTGTCCCATCTGCAGGCGCAGCGGCGGGTCCGCACTGCTGTCCGGCTGGTCTCCGAGGTGCTGGATGGCGCGGGTACGACCACGGAATCGACAGGCGAGCCCGAGTCGATGGGGGACTCCACGGAGACGGGGGAGTCAGGCGAGTCGATGGATGCCGGGGCTGCGGTAGTCGATGGTGCTGGTGATGACAGGAGTTCGGGGATGTCCGGGGTCCACCGCGCCATGCGTGACGGACTGCTCGATGGGTATTCGGCGAGTGTTCTCGATGCCGAGCTCGAGGAGGCACCTGGCGAGGTGGCCTCCGCGGTGCTTGCCGCGATCGAGGATCGCTTTGCCACCGACGCTCCGTCGGCCCTGCGACAGCGGTGTCGTCGCGCCCTGGCTCGGATCAGCCCTGACCTGTTGAGGCGGCGGGCTCAGCGAGCGCGTGAGGAATGTGGGCTCAAGCGATGGGCCGAGGCGCCGGGTGTCGATCGCTGGACCGGCTCCTTCCCCTCGGAGAGGGCTGCCATGGGCTGGGCCGCGGTGGATGCTCTCGCTCGCCGTTACGTCAAGGACGGTCTGTGTGAGCGTCTTGAGCAGGCCAGGGGCCAGGCCCTCATGGATCTCGTCACCGCCAACGCCACCATCGATGTGACGCTCGTCTTCACCACCGCCGAAGAGCCCGATGCCGGTGGAGCGCGCGTCGATCGTCCACAAGCGCCGACGGCGCCTGAGCGCGCGGGTACCAGCCCAGCCCAAGCGTTTCCGCGGGAGCCCATGCGCATCGGTGAGCGCGATGCCGCTTCGTCCACGCCTGGTCGCCCTGCACTCGGCGCAGGCGAGCCATCCAGGTCGTCTGCTGCCACGCCTCGGGCGGAGCGAGCCGGGGAGAACCGCGATGTCGCGACGGTGGGCTTGGGGACGGTTGTCGGAGCGACGGACGCTGGCCTCGTGGAGGCCTTTGGCCCGAGTGCAGGGGACCCGCTGCTGGTTTCCCGCTCGTGGTTGGACGCCCTCGCACGAGGGGAGGCCGCGGTGCGCCGAGCCGCATGCCACCCCTCGACCGGGGCGTTGCTCGGCCACGGCGCCATGGCGACGGACGCGTATCGCCCAGGGGAGAAGCTGAAGGCTCTGGTCCGGTTGCGAGACGGCCGCTGCCGGTTTCCCGGGTGCTCGGTGTCGGCTCGCTTCTGCGACCTCGATCATGCCCGGCCATGGCCCAACGGGCCCACCGCTGCAGAAAACCTCATGTGTCTGTGCCGACGGCATCACCGGATCAAACAGCGACCCGGCTGGCAGGTGCGTCTGGCAGTCGATGGAACCGCGACGTGGACCGATCCGGTGGGCAGGAGTCGCACCACCTGGCCGCGGAATCACCTGGATCTCCTCGCACTGCCGATGCCCCTCGCACTGCCGATGCCCCTCGCACAGGCGAGGTCACGGGTGCACGGTGCAGTTCCAGTCCCGGCGGCCGACGTTGGCGTCCTGGGCGAGGAAGCCAGCACCCTCGAAACGGTGATGGAGGTGCTGGATGACGGCTACCAGCGGTGGCCGCGCTTCGGGCAGGTATCGGTCGCTGGCGTGGTGTCCCGCACGATGTCGGTGTCCCAAGGGGTCCTGGTGTCTCGTGGCGTCCCGGTGTCTCGGGTGGTGCCGGGGCCGCGAACGACTCCGGGCGACCTGATCCGTGCAGGCCGAGATCACCCGCGATTGCACTATCGCGATGTGCGTGAACGGCGTCGCCCGTGCCATCGCCGCGAGGGACGGTGGGGCGCCCAGACGGCTCCCGAGCCGGGTGTGGATCCGCCTCCGTTCTGACGTTTCGATGGTCCGGCACAGTTCGCATGAGAGGGTCGGCGCCTACGACAGCGATGAGTCCCGGCCGCACGGCGTCCGAAGCAACAGCGACGTCCAAGCAACGGCGTCCGATACGACAGCGTTCGAGGCAACGGCGTCGTCCGAGACAACGGCCCCCAGCGGCAGCATCCGACGCAACGGTGCTCGAGGCAACGGCGCTCGAAGCGACAGTGTCCGAGACCACCGTCAGCGACGTTTCCTAGATGTCGCGGAACGTCTCGATCGTCGCGCCCAACGCGTTGAGGCGCTCGGCGAGGTCCTCGTAGCCACGGTTGATGACGTAGACGTTGCGCAACACCGACGTTCCCGGTGCCGCAAGCATCGCCAGCAGGATGACCACCCCGGGACGCAGCGCCGGCGGGCACATGACCTCGGCTGCGCGCCACTTCGGCGTGGGGCCGGTGATCATCACCCGGTGCGGGTCGAGCAGCTGCACCTGGCCGCCGATCTTCGTCAGCTCGGTGAGGTAGATGGCGCGATTCTCGTACACCCAGTCGTGGATCATCGTCGTGCCCTCGGCACATGCTGCGATCAGGGCGAAGAACGGCAGGTTGTCGATGTTCAGCCCCGGGAACGGCATCGGCGCGATCTTGTCGACCGGCGCCTTCAGCTCGCTGGGGTGGATCGTCAGGTCGACCAGCCGGGTGTGGCCGTTCATCGCCCGGTACTCGGAGGTCATGTCGAAGCGCAGGCCCATCTCCTCCAGCGTGGCCAGCTCGATCTCGAGGAACTCGATCGGCACCCGCTCGATGGTGATGGTCGACTCGGTGACGACGGCCGCCGCGATCAGGCTCATCGCCTCGATCGGGTCCTCCGACGGGAAGTACTCGATGTCGACGTCGATGTGCTCCACGCCGGTGACCGTCAGCGTGGTCGACCCGATGCCCTCGATCGTCACACCGAGCGCCTGCAGGAAGAAGCACAGGTCCTGGACCATGTAGTTC
>JAGNQK010000153.1 GCA_017989115.1 Dermatophilaceae bacterium
CCGACGGCGTGCCGGATCGAGCCCGTGCCCGCCACCGGGCGGCTATTGCCCGCGGGCTGAGGTCGGCGGAGACGGCCTGCGACAGGGAGATGGATCGGGGGAGGGAGCCGACCCCGCCCTCGGCAGATCGCAGCGGGGCCAGGGCCCGCGCGACCCGATCAGCCCACCACGGGCCCACGGCGTCGATGACGACGTCGACGCCCTCAGGTCTCGCGCCGTGGTGCAGCACGTGGCGCCCGTTGCCGACCGGCTCCACCACCGTGCTCACCCCCTCGGGCACCTCGGCACGGTCGGTGCACGCGACGACCACGAGCACGTCGGCATCCAGGGCGCGGGTGATGAGGGCGTGCACCCCACCGACGACCTTTGCCGGTTCGGGGATGACGAGCACTCGGTGGTGGGTCGACGCCGACGCCGGGCCCGGGGGTGCCACGAGGTCCGCCACGTCGTGCGCGTGGGGGAGCAGGCCGACCCAGGCCCACGAGGTGTCCGACGCCACCACGGCGATAGACAGCCGCTGCGGAGGGCTCGTCGTGCACACCTGGCCGAGGAGCATGCGCAGGTGACCGTCAGTGACCAGTGGGGGGCCCACGACCGCCACGGCTCGGCAGGCTGCGAGGTCGAGCACGACCGGAGCGTTGTCGGCGGCAGGGTTGACCCGGTCCGGGCCCTCTGTCCAGACCACTCGGGTGGCGACCGACCCCGTGCCGAGTCGAATCGGCAGCGCGCCGTCCGAGGGCCCGGCTGACCAGAGGCCCGGGAGTGCGCCCTCCGCGACCCTGAGCACTTGGTGGGGGTCGGGGTGGCCCTGGTGCAGCCGGGCCGTCTCGTCGACCAACGCTGCGCGAAGGCGGTCTCGCGCCGCGTGGACGGCCACGGCATGTGCTGCCACGGCGCCTCGATGGGCCCGCCCCGCCCCCCATCGGTCCCCGAGCGCGCTGGTCAGCAGGACGAGCGGGCCCATCAGGGCGAAGATCAGCAGGTAGGGGCCGAGGAAGAACGCCAGTCCCACCCCGATCGGGACGGGAACCAGGGCCGCGATCCACGGGATGCGGACACGGTGCCTCTCACCGGGAGCCGGCGGGCAGACGATCTCGACAGGTCCCGGGTCGGGGGCGGGCCACGTCGAGGGTTGCACGATCAGGGTCCCGTCACCCGGGGCCCGGGTGGGCAGGCCGCGCCCTGATGCCCGGCGCAGCCGCAGGGTCGAGGATCCGACGACGATCGTCGACGCGGCATCCACCGCAGTGGTCTCGGTGACGAGGGTGCCGTCGACGAACACCCCGTTGGTCGAACCGGCATCGCGCACGCTGACTCCGCACGGGCCGACGTCGAGCACCGCGTGGGTTCGACTCAGCGCATGGTCGTCCAGCGCCAGCCCGGCGACGGGTGCTCGGCCGATGCTCACGCCGGGCGGCACGAGGGGGTGGGCACGACCGGCATCCGGCCCGCCCGTGACGACGAGGTCGAGGAGGCCGTGGGGCGTCACGGTTCGAGGTTGACTGCCGGCGGTGCCGATGCCGGCCCGACCGGGCCCAGCACCGGGTGGTGGGGCCCCGGCCACCACCACCGAGGCCCCGTGAACCAGGGGTGGCAACCCCACGACTGCGCTCGCGTCGAGAAGCTGCCCTCGGCTGGACAGGCCGTCAACGGACTCTCCGAGGTGCTCTGCCAGTGCCCGGCAGAGGTCGCCCACGGTGTGCTCACCCACCCACTCGACGCAGACGGCGACGGGCAGCGGCCTGCGCCGCGGCACGTGCACGGTGAGCGTCAGGCGCACGTCGTCATCCCCATGGCGTCCCCTCAGGTGGTCCCCGGTGACAGGGCCCCCCACGGCCCGTCCATGACCCACCGTAGGTGCCCGGGGGGCCGTTCCTGAGGTTGTCCACAGGTTCGCAGGAGACGAGCTCTAGGTGGTCACCGTCATGAACGTCCATGACCGGCAGGACGCGCGGGCGCTCGGCGCGGGCGCACCGACCCAACTCGCTGAGACCATCTCGTCGGTCGGTACTACCGGCTCACGAGAACCATGGTGATCGGCCCGACGATCGAGTAGTCGCCTGCGTCTCCAGGCTGGTCCCAGCGCGAGACGAACTGGCAGGTGATGGCATCCCCGGCCATGCCGGTCTTCTTCCCGCGAACGAGGTTGCCCACCTGATCCAGCCCGTCGTAGCTGGGCGGCGGTGCGGTCTGCAGGCCCTCCATCAGGTAGTGGCTGTCAGCCAGGATCACGTAGTGACCTGCCAGCGGACCGGTCCTGATCCACAGTGAGTCCGACCCCGGTACCGAGACCCACTCACTGGTTCCGAGGGGGCCCCCGCCGCAGAACAGGTCGGCGTCCGGCAGTCGTGGGCCCGGCGGCTCCGCCGAGGCCACCCCAGCTCCCAACATCCCGAACAGAACGGCCGCCGCTGACACCACTGCCATGCGTGTCGTCTTCATGGTGCACTCCTCCACCCGGCGGCGTCCCCGTCCGCCTGCCCCCGGGAGGTGCTGCGTCCCGTGCGACCGCCAGCGCGGCCACGATTCATGGTCTCGCCGCGCTGGGTACCGGGCAGGGACTTGTCCGGCACGTCACAACTGGACCGGCACACCGCCGCCCCGACTCGGTGCCCACCGACGTTGATGAAGAGAATCTCGAGACGGCAACCCTTCACAGCCCGCCCCGGGCGACGAGAGACCTCGCAAGCGCGCGGGGTTCGTGCCGAGACTTCTTCGGGCTCTTCGAGGTCATCCGGGGGTTATCCACAGGTTGACCTTCTCGGGATGCGGAGCGGGCTGGTCTCAGGTTCGATGTGAGTCTGATGGTCGTCGAGGGGCGGTCGCGGGGGAGGGAGGGCTTGGTCATGGATGCTGTGCGCACACTCGAGAACGAGGTGCGCGAGCTCATCCGTCGGTCGGGGTTGGATCCCTCACGCGACGAGATGGCCGTGCGCCGGCTCGTCGGCGAAGCAGTGTCGGACTACGACGAGCGTTCGCTCTCGGGCGGGATGCCGGTGCTCGCCGACCTGGAGGCCGCCTCACGGTCGGTGTGGGACAGCGTCGCCGGCTACGGCCCGCTCCAGCAGTACTTCGACGACCCGAGCGTGGAGGAGATCTGGGTCAACGAGCCGTCGAAGGTGTTCGTGGCACGCAACGGGGTGGCTGAACTGACGACGACCCTGTTGACGCAAGACCAGGTCCGCGACCTCGTCGAACGCATGCTCAAGTCGTCGGGCCGGCGTGTTGACCTCTCGACGCCCTTCGTGGATGCCGTTCTCCCAGACGGCAGTCGGCTTCACGTCGTCATCCCCGACATCACCCGTGACCACTGGTTCGTCAACGTCCGCAAGTTCGTGGTCAAGGCCGATTCGATGGACGACCTCGTGCGGCTCGGCACCGTGACACGCCAGGCGGCGCACTTCCTCGAGGCCGCCGTCGTTTCCGGTCTCAACATCTTGGTGGCTGGTGGAACCCAGGCTGGCAAGACGACCTTCCTCAACTGTCTGGGTGCAGCAGTGCCGCCTCGTGAGCGGATCGTCACCTGTGAAGAGGTCTTCGAGCTGCGGATCCCGCACCGCGATGTCGCGTCGATGCAGTGTCGCCAGCCGTCACTCGAGGGCACGGGTGAGATCCCACTTCGCCGCCTGGTCAAGGAGGCACTGCGCATGCGTCCCTCGCGGATCGTCGTCGGTGAGGTGCGCCAGGCCGAGAGCCTGGACCTGCTCATTGCGCTCAACTCCGGGCTTCCCGGGATGGCTACCGTTCACGCCAACAGTGCCCGTGAGGCCGTCACGAAGATGTGCACCCTGCCACTGCTCGCGGGCGAGAACGTCTCGGCCCGGTTCGTCGTGCCGACCGTCGCCTCATCGATCGACATCGTCGTCCATGCGGCCCTCGAGCGTGACGGTCGACGCGTCGTGCGCGAGATTGCCGCCGTGCCCGGGCGCGTCGAGGGCGACGTCGTCGAGATCGCCGACCTCTTCGTCAGGCGTCACGGCGAGCTCCGGCGCGCTGAGGGCTTCCCGCCGCACGAAGAGCGGTTCGAACGCGCGGGCTACGACCTCTCCGCGCTGCTGGCACCGGGTGCGGCATGACCGGATTGCTGCTCGGCCTGACCTTCGGGGTTGGGATCTTCCTCATCTGGTGGAGCCTCTGGGTGCCGACCCCGCGAGAGGCCAGGGCGGTCACCCGCGTCGGCCCCCTTGAGCGGCTGTCCGACGAGATCGTCCAAGCGGGGTTCACCGGGCTCACGGTTCGCACGCTCATCGCCGCGTGCGCCATCGCCTTCGTCCTCGTGCTGGCCTTCGTGCAGGCGGCCGTGGGGGTCCTACCGATCGCCGGCTGCTTCGCACTCATGGCCTCGTTTGCCCCCGTTGCCCTGGTGCGTCGGCGGGCCCGGATGCGGCGGGCTCGCCTGCGCGATCTGTGGCCGGATGCCGTCGACAACATCACGTCAGGGGTGCGGGCCGGGATGGCCCTGCCCGAGGCGTTGTCACAGCTGGGCACGCGCGGCCCGGATGAGCTGCGCGAGCCCTTTCTCGCCTTTGCCGATGACTACCGCCTGAGCGGGCGCTTCCACGACTGCCTCGACCGGCTCAAGGAGCGACTCAGCGACCCGGTCGGTGACCGCTTGGTCGAGAGCCTGCGCATTGCCCGTGAGGTGGGGGGCACTGATCTCGGGCACCTCCTGCGCACGCTGTCGGGCTTCCTGCGTGAGGACGCGCGCACCCGGGCCGAGCTCGAGACGCGGCAGTCGTGGACCGTCAATGCCGCACGACTGGCCGTCGCCGCGCCGTGGCTCGTGCTCGCGATGCTGTCCACGAACCCACAGTCGGTGCGCGCGTATGCCAGCGGGTTGGGGTTCGTGGTGCTGGCCGTCGGCGGCGCACTCACGGTGCTCGCGTACTGGTCGATGCTGCGCATCGGTCGCCTGCCCGAGGACGAGCGGGTGCTGCGGTGAGCGGTGTGGTGCGCTCGGGGGCGATCCTCGGTTTCCTCATGGGCTGTGGCCTCCTGCTCATCTGGGTAGGGCTGCCCCGACACCGCCGGCCCGGTCTCGCGGGACGAGTGGTCCCCTACCTGCGTGACACGCCCAGACCGTCGAGACTGCTCGACACCGAGCGGGCGCCCAATGGGGCCCTTGCCGCCGTCACCGCCCCGATCGTCAAGGACCTCGGCGCCCTGGTCGAGCGGATCATGGGCGGCGCCGACTCGGTGCGACGACGGCAGTTGCGCGCAGGCGTGGCGGCCGACGTCGACCGGTTTCGTGCAGAGCAGGTGCTGTGGGGCGCTCTCGGTGCCGCGGTCGGAGGCCTCCTCGGTACCACGGCCTTCCTCGTGAGGGATGCCGGTGCCGTGACCGTGGTGATGATGACGCTCATCGGTGCCGGGGTCGGCATCACCGGTGCTGACTACAACCTCTCCCGTCGGGCCCAGCGCCGCGAGGCCCGCATGCTCATGGAGTTCCCCACCGTTGCCGAGCTCCTGGCCTTGGCGGTTGCCGCCGGTGAGGGCGCAGTCGGTGCCCTCGACCGGGTCTGCCGACTGTCCAGCGGCGAGCTGGCCGGCGAGCTGCGACGCTGCCTGGCTGATGCCCGCGCCGGTGCGAACCTGCCCAC
>JAGNQK010000154.1 GCA_017989115.1 Dermatophilaceae bacterium
GCTGCCCGTCGTCCGATCGCACCCTGACCCTGAGGCCAACCCCCCGTCATGATCCGCTTCGAGAAGGTCACCAAGGTCTACCCGAGATCCACCCGGGCAGCCCTCGACAACGTCAGCGTCGACATCGACCGGGGCGAGTTCGTCTTCGTCGTGGGCCCCTCCGGCTCGGGCAAGTCCACCCTGCTGCGGCTGGCGCTGCGCGAGGAGGCCGCCACCGAGGGCACCGTCCTGGTCGCCGGCCACGACCTGAACTCCATGCCGATGCGGCAGGTACCGAGGCTGCGCCGCGAGATGGGTGCGGTATTCCAGGACTTCCGGCTCCTGCCGAACAAGACGGTCCACGAGAACGTCGCCTACGCCCTCCAGGTGATCGGCAAGCCGGGGCACGTCATCCGCCAGCTGGTCCCCGAGACCCTGGAGATGGTCGGCCTCGCCGGCAAGGAGAAGCGCTTCCCCCACCAGCTCTCCGGTGGTGAGCAGCAGCGCGTGGCGATCGCCCGCGCCGTGGTCAACCGCCCGCAGATCCTGCTGTGCGACGAGCCGACCGGCAACCTCGACCGTGCCATCAGCCTCGACATCGTCCGCCTGCTCGACCGGATCAACCGCACCGGCACGACGATCGTCATGGCGACCCACGACGCCGACATCGTCAACGACCTGCGCCGCCGCGTCCTCCAGCTCGAGGACGGTGTCGTCGTCCGCGACGAACAGCACGCCAGCTACTACCCCACCGCGGAGGTGTGAGCCGTGCAGCTGCGATTCCTGCTCTCCGAGGTCCGATCGGGCCTGCGCCGCAACCTGTCCATGGCGATCTCCGTCGTGCTCGTCACGATGGTCTCGATGTTCCTGCTCGGTCTCGGCATGCTCGCCCAGCGCCAGGCCGACACGATGAAGGGCTACTGGTACGACCGCATCCAGGTGTCGATCTACCTGTGCACCGAGAACTCGTTGCAGCCCAACTGTGAGGGCCGGGCCGTCACGGAAGCCCAGAAGACCGCCATCCAGGACCAGCTGAAGGCGCTGCCCGAGGTCAAGGAGGTCTTCTACGAGTCCGAGCAGGAGGCCTATGACCGGTTCAAGGAGCAGTTCCGCAACAGCCCGATCGCCGGGAACGTGCAGGTGGGCGACATCCCGCAGAGCCTGCGGGTGCAACTGAACGACCCCACGAAGTTCGACGTCGTGACCAGCCAGTTCGATGGTGCGCCGGGGGTCGCCACCGTCCAGGACCAGGAGAAGGTCCTCTCCAAGTTCTTCACGATCATCAACTACATCACCGCGTTCGCCGTGCTCCTCGCAGCCCTGATGGTGGCCTGTGCCGCCCTGCTCATGGCGACCACCATCAGACAGGCCGCGTTCATCAGGCGCCGGGAGATCGGCATCATGCGACTGGTCGGCGCCTCGAACTGGACGATCCGGATGCCGTTCATCGCCGAGATGGTGATCGTCTCGGTGCTGGGGGTGAGCTTGGCCGTCGGGTTGCTCGTGGCCCTCATGCAGTTCGTCTTCAACGAGGGAGCCAGCCAGATCGCGCTCAGCCAGGCGTTCATCGGCACCACCGACGTGTGGCTGCTCGCGCCGTGGATGGTGCTGGGGGTCACCACCGTGGCTGTCTTCACGAGCCTGGCCACGCTGCGTCGGTACCTGCGCGTGTGACCCCCGGTGGGCCCGCTCCGCGAGACCGCCCACCGATTCATCCCTCCAGATGCTCCCCTCAACGCGTGAAACGTGTTACCAATGGTGATCATGGGACTCAAGGACACTGAGGCGATCGTGCGCGCCCACAGCCGGACAGCGGCTGTGGGCGTAGCGCTGCTCTGCGCCGCAGCCCTGGGTGTCAGCTCGGCCACAGCGGTCCCGACGGCCCCGCTGCCGGGGTCGTCTACGGCATCCGACCCCGGTGCCGAGAAGCGCAAGGTCGACGCGCAGATCGAGAAGCTGCGCGAAGACCTCGAGGATTCCTCGGCTGAGCTCTCGAACGCGTACATCGCGCTCCAGCAGACCAAGGCGAAGCTGCCCGCCGCCCAGAGCGCCCTGGCCGAGGCCGAGTCGGCCGCCCTCGCCGCAGACCGGGCCAACACGCTGGCTGCCCAGGAGCTCGAAGCCGCCCGGGCCAGCGAGGCCAAGGCACAGGCCGAACTCGAGTCGACGACCAAGGAGGTCACGGCCGGGCGGTCCCGGGTGGCCCAGTTCGCCGCGCAGATCTACCAGGAGCAGGGTTTCGGCCAGCTCGACATGGCGCTGTCCAGCACCGACCCTCAGCAGTTCGCCGACCGGATCGCCCTCGTCGACACGGTGATGGACGTGCAGGGCGAGACCCTTGATCGCCTCGCGACCGAGAAGGCCAGCCTGACCGCGCTCGAGGACCACCTCTCGGCGCTGCGTGCCGACTCGGCCGCGAAGAAGAAGCGTGCCGAGGAAGCCCTCGCGGCGGCCGAGAGCGCTCGCGACTCCGCGGCCCGCGCCAAGGCCGACCTCGACGCCCTCGCCGCCCAGCAGACCAGCCAGGCCGCCGAGGTCGAGTCGCAGATCGCTGCCGACAAGGTTCGCCTCAGCGCCATGAAGGCCGAGCAGAGCCGGCTCAAGGCCGTCCTCGTGGCTCGCGCCGCCGAGGCGCGGCGCAAGGCGGCAGCCGCAGCCAAGGCAGAAGCCGCTCGGCGGGCCGCGGAGAAGAAGGCCGGGCTGGCCGCCCGGCCGTCAACCGGATCCGGCTCCTCCGGCTCCTCCGAGGGTGACGACGGTGGCTACCTCAGCCGCCCGATCACCGGCCGGATCAGTTCCGAGTTCGGCATGCGCTTCCACCCCATCGACCGCGTCTGGCGGCTGCACGCCGGCCGCGACTTCGCCGCACCGTGCGGGACGCCCGTTCGCGCTGCTGCCCCGGGCGAGATCATCATGGCCGGCTACGCCGCGGGCGCCGGCAACCGAATCGTGATCGACCACGGGATCGTCAACGGCGAGCACCTCGCGACGGTCTACAAGCACCTGGAGGGCTACGCCCAGCGCAGCGGCAAGGTCTCGCGCGGCGAGGTCATCGGTTATGAGGGCAGCACCGGCCTCTCCACCGGTTGTCACCTGCACTTCGAGACCCACGAGAACGGCGAGCCTGTCGACCCGCGTCGCTGGCTGTGACGACCCGGGCTTCGGGTAATGGGTGCGGTCTGCGCCCTCGCGGAAGGTAACCTCGCTCCCGTGGCCAAGGAGACCGGACGAAAGCTCGTCGCGAGCAACCGCAAGGCCCGTCACGACTACCTCATCGAGGACACGTACGAGGCGGGCCTCGTCCTGATGGGCACGGAGGTCAAGGCGCTGCGGATGGGGCGGGCCTCGCTCGTCGACGGATGGGCGGGCTTTGACCGTGACGACGAGCTGTGGCTCGAGGGCGTTCACATCCCCGAGTACTTCAACGGGACGTGGAACAACCACACGCCGCGCCGCCGCCGCAAGCTGCTGCTCCACCGGCGTGAGCTGAACAAGATCCTCCAGGCGACCCGCGAGACCGGGCACACCATCGTGCCGCTCTCGCTGTACTTCAAGGACGGCCGGGCCAAGGTCGAGCTCGCCGTGGCCAAGGGCAAGAAGAACTACGACAAGCGCCATGCCCTGCGCGAACGCCAGGACAACCGCGAGGCAGCCCGCGCCATGTCAGCCCGCACCCGCGGCGAGGACTGAGGTGGACAGCCCGGTCGCACCGGTGCGTCGATCCGCGACGCCGTGGGTGGGATTCTGGGCCTGCCTCGGGCTGATCGTCGCGGCGGTGGTCCTCGCACCGCTGGCGCTGGCTGCGGGGGAGCGGATGCCGGCGCTGCAGGCCTGGGGCCCGGCGCTGGTGCTGCCCACCGAGGAGCAGGCCGACTCCCTGTCAACGCAGTTCGAGGTCCAGTCAGACGGATCGGTCATCGTCACCGAGACGATCCGGTGGCGCTTCCCCGACGGCGAGGATCGCCACGGCATCCTGCGCAACGTCAAGGTCCGCGCGGGCTACCAGGACAGCGAGACCCAGTACCGCTACTACGAGCTGTCCGGGGTGGTGGTCACCTCACCGTCCGGGGCGCCGACCGACATCGCGATCTCCGACATGGGCGCCTTCCGCCAGATCCGGATCGGCAGCCCCTCGCAGACCGTGCGCGGCACCGCCGACTACGTCGTGCAGTTCCGGTTGGCGAACCTGGTCAACGACATCGGTGACGGCACGGCCGAGTTCTACTACAACGTCGTCGACCCCTCGAACGGCTTCCCGCAGCTGGGCGTTCGCGCCGCGGTGACGGCGCCCGTCCCGGCCACCAGGGCCGCCTGCTTCTACGGCGAGCTCGGCGCCGACACACCCTGCCAGGCACAGGCGGGGGCCACCTCGACGTTCAGTTCACCCGACCTCGCGGCTCGTGAGGGCATGAGCGTGGTGACGTCGTACCCGCGCGACGCCTTCGGCGACCTCACCCCGGACCTTCGCGACGGTGACTCCGAGGCGGGCGGCGGATCACCGGTCAGCCCGGGGCAGGCGCGTGCTCTGGGCTGGTTGGCCATGGGCTTGGGCGTGCTCGGGCCGCTCCTCGCCGGCTCCCTCATGGGCATGCTCGTGTGGACCAGAGGGCGCGACGAGCAGTACGCCGGACTCACCCCGGGTCTGACCCCCGGACCCGGCGAGGACGTCCCCGTCGTCGTCGGCGGCGAGGCGCCCACCGTCGCGGTGCAGTTCAACCCGCCGCCGGGTGTGCAGCCCGGCATGGTCGGCACCATTCTCGATGAGCAGGTCAATCTCGTCGACGTCACGGCGACGCTCGTCGACCTCGCCGTTCGTGGGCACCTGACGATCGCGCGCGATGACCGGGGGATCTTCCGGGCCGACGACTGGGTGCTCTCGCGAACCGCACCCCCGGCATCCGCCGTGCCCCTCGCCCCGTACGAACAGGTGCTCATCGACTCGATCTTCGCCGGGGGCAACCAGATCGCCCTGTCCCAGTTGAAGAACCGCTTCAAGCCCACCCTGGATGCCGTGGAGCGTCTGATGTACGAGGAGGTCGTCGAGCGTGGGTGGTTCCGTCGAAGCCCGGAGCGGGCTCGCGCGGGCTGGACGGGTCTTGGCACGCTGCTGATCTTCGGCTCGGTCTTCGCCGCGTTCTTCCTCGGGGGGATGCTGTCGGGCCTGTTCGCGGACTCCGGCTTCCCGATCTCGCCGACGTGGGTGCTCGTCGGGGGTGGGGTGGTGTCCGGGCTGATCGTGCGAGCCCTCGGCCAGCGGATGGCGGCTCGAACGGCATCCGGCTCAGCCATGCTGGCGCAGTCGCGCGGTTTCGAGCGGTACATCGCCACCGCCGAGGCCAACCAGATCAAGTGGGAGGAAGCCCAGGAGGTCTTCTCGAAGTTCCTGCCGTTCGCCATCGTGTTCGGTCTGGCGGACCGGTGGGCCAAGACCTTCGAGGAGGTGGCGGCGGCTGCGGCTGCCGCGGGGGTGAGCGTCGCCAGCCCCACGTGGTACGTGGGGAACTGGGGCACCGGCGGCTTCTCCGACGTCGCCTCGAGCATGGACTCGTTCTCGACCGTGGCTGCCGGGACGTTCGTCTCGACCCCGGGTTCGTCCGGGTCGAGCGGGTTCAGCGG
>JAGNQK010000155.1 GCA_017989115.1 Dermatophilaceae bacterium
CCTTCGAGCCGCTGATGTTGCCCGACCCGAGCATCTGGCGCAGGTACCACTCACCGCGGGTCTCGCCCTCGATCGAGGTCTTCTCGAAGGTCGCGATGCCGGGCGGGAAGTGCCCGCAGATGATGACCGTGTTGGTCCACACGTTGCGCACGAGGTTGGCGACGACGTTGGCCGTGAGGGTCGTACGGGCCGAGCCGGTGAAGGTCGCCGCAGCCAGGGCCGGGTGGACGACGTAGTCCTTGGTGGCCTGGCGCTTGATCTTCGCGACGACCTCCTGGGCGTCGGCGCGGAACGTCGCCTTCTCCTCCTCGCTCATCCGCTTGCGCTTGGCGAGGTAGCCGCCGAGCTCGAGGTCGTAGGCCGCGATGGAGTACTCGAAGAGCAGTGCGTTGCCGACGTGCCAGATCGGCTGGAAGAGGAAGAACGGGCTCCAGCGCTGGTCCTCGTCGACGCGCAGGATGCCGTAGCCGAGGTCGTTGTCGCGGCCGAGCACGTTGGTGAAGGTGTGGTGGATCTCGTTGTGGCTGTGCTTCCACTGGCTGCTCGGGGAGGCGTTGTCCCACTCCCATGCGGTCGAGTGGATCTTCGGGTCACGCATCCAGTCCCACTGGCCGTGCATGACGTTGTGGCCGATCTCCATGTTCTCGAGGATCTTCGCCACCGACAGGCCGGCGGTGCCGATCCACCAGGCCGGGCGGAACCCCTTGACCTTGACGCCGGAGAACAGCAGCACGGCGCGGCTGCCCATCTCGAGGTAGCGCTGGGTCTTGATGACCTTGCGGATGTAGGCGGCGTCGCGCTCGCCGCGGCTGTCCATGACCTGCTTGCGCAGGGCGTCCAGCTCGACGCCGATGCCCTCGATCTGCTCGGGGGTGAGGTGCGCGGCGGGGTTGGGGCGGCCGGACTTCTTGTACGCCGGGCGCTGGGGGCGCGGGGTCAGGCTGGTGACCGACAGGCGGGGATTGATGCCGCTGGGCTTGGTCGATGCGTGGGCGGGGATGGTCTGCGGCGTGAGGTGCTGCGGCGTGAGGCGCTCAGGGGCGAGGGTCATGGGGGTCCTTCTCGGGGTCAGAGGTCGAGGTCGCAGGCGCCGGCGACGGCGTTGACGCAGGTCTGGACGGGCAGTTCGTCGCCCGGTTCGACGACGGTGATGTCACCGGTGCGCAGGTCGCGGATCGCGCCCTCGCGCATGGTGACGACACAGCCGAAGCAGATGCCCATGCGGCATCCGCTCGGCATGAGGACGCCGGCTGCCTCGCCGGCGTCGAGGATCGGGGTGCCGCCGTCGGTCTCGACGGTGCGGCCGCTGGCGGAGAAGGTGACGGTGCCGCCCTCGCCGGGTTCGATGGTGCTCGGGCGGAACCGCTCGGTGTGCAGCGCCTCGGCGAGCCCGGCCGCGGCCCAGTGGGCTTCGGCGGCGTCGAGCAGCCCGGTCGGCCCGCACAGCCACGTCTCGCGCTCGCGCCAGTCGGGCACGAGGGTGTCGAGGTTCTCGAGGTCGAGCACGCCGTGTTCGTCGTCGAGGTTCAGGGTCAGGGCGAGGCGGCCGCTGTCGGCGTAGCTGCGCAGTTCGTCGGCGAAGATCACGTCGGATGCCGTGGGGGCGCAGTGCACGTGGGCGGCGTCGGCGAGTTCACCGAGCTGGTTGCGCAGCATCCCCATCACCGGGGTGATGCCGCTGCCGGCGGTGAGGAAGAGCACCTTGGCCGGCGCCGGGCTCGGCAGGCAGAAGTCGCCGGTGGCCTGGTCGAGCATGACCAGGGTGCCGGGGCGGGCCCGGCGCACGAGGTGCGTGGAGACGACACCGTCGGGGATCGCCTTGGTCGTGATGGCGATGCACCCCGCGGGGATGCCGGCCGCGGAGGAGCCGTCGGCGCGGTGGGTCAGGCTGTACGCCCGCCACTGGCGCACCCCGTCGATGTCGATGCCGATCCGGATGTACTGCCCGGGGACGTGCCCGAGCCAGCCGCGTCCGGGGCGGATGACGATCGTCACGGCATCCGCGGTCTCGTGGCGGATGTCGATGATCCGGCCGCGCAGGTCGGCGCCGGCGCGCAGCGGGTCGACGAGGTCGAGGTAGTCACCGGGCACGAGGGGGGTGGCCAGGGCCTCGACGACGCGGCGCGCACTGCGGACCACGCCACCCAGCGGGCCGGGGGTGTGGGCGCCGAGGCGGGCACGCGGCATCCCGGCTGGCGTGGCCGGTCGGTCGACGGTGGGAGCGCTCATTACGCAAGCGTAACCTACGGGAACGTAACTTACGAAACCGTAGGTGACCGTTTTCCCCACCTGGCTCCTGCGGGAGGGTGGATGCCGGGGCGCACGTGGGTCCGCTGGCGCTGCTCGGCGCGTGACCTCCCGCGCACGATCCTCCCTACGAGAAAGCCGCCCGACTCGCCGTGAGGGCGGGCCGGGCGGCTTCTCGTCAGGAGAGTGCGGAATTTCGGTCAGTGGTCTCCGGCCATCAGGCGACCGATCTCGGTGCGGTCAGCCCCGCGCGCGGGCAGTTCGGCCACGACCTTGCCGCCGTGCACGACCGCGATCCGGTCGGAGAGCGACAGGATCTCGTCGAGCTCGGCCGAGACGAGCAGCACCGCGGCGCCGGCGTCACGGGCGTCGACGATGCGCCGGTGGATGAACTCGATCGATCCGACGTCGACGCCGCGCGTGGGCTGGGCCGCCATGAGCAGGCGCGGCTTGAACGACATCTCGCGGGCCACGACGACCTTCTGCTTGTTGCCACCGGAGAGCGACCCGGAACTCTGGTGCACCCCGGAGGAGCGGATGTCGAACTCGGTGCGCACCGCCTCCGCGTGCTCCTTGATGGCGTCGAACTGGCGCACTCCGCTCTTGGAGTAGGGCGCCTGGTCGAACTCGTTGAGCACGAGGTTGTCGGCGATGGAGTACGAGGCGACGAGGCCGTGCTTCTCGCGGTCCTCGGGGATGTGCCCGACCCCGGCGTGGTGGGTCTGGTGCGGGTTGGCTTTCGTGAGGTCGAGGTCACCGAGGGTCATCTGCCCCGACACGACCTTGCGCATCCCGGCCAGGGCCTCGACGAGCTCGCGCTGGCCGTTGCCCTCGACGCCGGCCACACCGACGATCTCACCGGCCCGCACCGACAGCGTGAACCCGTTGACGGCACCGAGTTCACGGTCGTCGAGCACGTGCAGGTCGGTGATCGTGAGGACGGTGTCGGTCGGTGCGGCGTCGGCCTTGTCGATCGACAGCACGACCTCGCGGCCGACCATCATCGTCGCGAGCCCACGGGCGTCGGTGTCCTTGGTGGCGACCTCGCCGACGACCGCGCCCTGGCGCAGCACGTAGACGCGGTCGGCCACCGCGAGCACCTCGCGCAGCTTGTGCGTGATGAACACGATGGACGTGCCGGAGGCTGCGAGCTCCTTCATGACGCCGAGCAGCTCGTCGGTCTCCTGCGGCGTGAGCACCGCGGTCGGCTCGTCGAGGATCAGCAGGTCGACGCTGCGCGAGAGCGCCTTGAGGATCTCGACCCGCTGCTGGGTGCCGACGGGGAGGTCCTCGACCTCGGCGTCGGGGTCGACCGGCAGGCCGTGCTTGGCCGACAGGGTCCGCACCATCTCGCGGGCGCTCTCGAGGTCGAGCATCGCTCCGCCTCGCGTCGGCTCGTGTCCGAGGATCATGTTCTCGGCCACCGTCATGACGGGCACGAGCTGGAAGTGCTGGTGCACCATGCCGATGCCGCGGGCGATGGCGTCGCGCGGGTCCTTGATGGGGGTGGAGTCGCCCTTGACCGTCACCGTCCCCGAGTCCGGGGTGATGAGGCCGAAGATCTGGTTGACCAGGGTGGACTTGCCGGCCCCGTTCTCACCGAGCAGTGCGACGATCTCGCCGCGCCGCACGTGCATCGTGATGTCGCGGTTGGCCCGCACCGAGCCGAAGCTCTTGGTCAGCCCGGCGAGGTCGAGCAGCACCTCTCCGACGTTGCCCTCCCCGAAACCCGACTTCTCCGGCGGGAGCTCGAGGACGGCATCCGAGGTGACGATGGCCTCGAGGTGCTCGGGCGCGGTGTCGGCGGGGACCGGTGCGGGGGTGTTCTCGGGGGTGCTCATCACTGGTCTCCCTTGACGTACGGCTGTCCGACGGCTCCCGGTGCCCGAACCCGCCCGGCGGCGATGGCCAGGACGATGATCGTCACGACGAAGGGCAGGGTGCCCGTGAGCTGCGGCGGGATGTCGATGCTGCCACCGGCCTGGAGCTGCGAGGCCACGGCGTTGATGAAGCCGAAGAAGATCGCCATCGCCAGCGCCCGCAGCGGACGCCACGCGCCCATGATCATGATCGCCAGGGCGAGGAACCCGCGGCCGGCGACCATGCCCCGCTCGAAGGACGACGAGGCATCCATCGACAGGTAGACCCCGGCACAGCCGGCGAGCGTGCCCGCGAGGGTGACGTTGATCAGGCGCAGCCGCTCGACGTTGATGCCGGCGGTGTCGGCGGCCGACGGGTACTCACCGACGGCGCGCGTGCGCAGACCCCAGCGGGTGTGGAACAGCGCGAAGTGCACACCGATCGCGGCGAGGATCGCGAGCGTGGCGAAGATGCTCGTGCCGGAGAAGAAGACCTCACCGATGAGCGGGATCTTCGACAGCGGCCAGATGTCGAACTTCGGCATCAGCCCGGGCAGCAGCTGGCCCGGCTGGTAGTAGAACGAGGTGATGCCGGTGGCGATGATGTTGAGCACGACACCCGCGATGATCTGGTCCATCCGCCACTTCACGGTGGTCCACGCGAGGAACCCGCCGAGGATCAGGCCGCTGCCGATGCCGGCGAGCACGCCCACGAGCAGCGAGCCGCTGTAGGCGGCGGCGAAGAACCCGGCGAAGGCCGCGACGAGCATCTGCCCCTCGATGCCGATGTTGACGACACCGGAGCGTTCACCGATGACGCCGACGAGGGCGGCGAGGACGAGCGGGATGGCGTAGCCCCAGGCCGAGACGTACATGCTCGGGGCGATGTCGTTCTTCAGGTAGTAGAAGGCGTACGCCGCGACGATGACGGCGACGGACACGATCACGGTCGTGCGGTTCTTGGCGATCCAGGCACCCATGTCAGTTACCCCAGCTCGTCGAGGCGGCGGTGACCTTGTCGGCGCGGCTGCGGAAGATCCACTTGCCGAGCACCGGGATGGACACCATGAGCAGGATGATCGCGAGCAGCAGGTCGACGACCTCGGGGGCGATGCCCGTCGCGAACTGCAGGCCCGGGGCCCCGGTGCGCAGGATGCCGACGAGCAACGCTGCGGGGATCGTCGCGAGCGGGTTGGCGCGGGCCAGCAGGGCGATGGTGATGCCGTCGAACCCGAGGGTGCCGCCGATGGCCGGCTCGAACCGGTGCAAAGTACCGGCCGCCTCGAGGGCGCCGGCGAGACCGGCGAGGCCACCACCGAAGACCATCGACAGGGCGATGATCCGGTTGATGTTGATGCCGGCGTAGCGGGCGGCGTGCTTGTTGGCGCCGACGGTGTTGAGCTTGAAGCCGAGCGTCGTGCGCGACAGCATCCACCAGCAGGCGATGGCCAGGGCCAGGGCGATGACGAA
>JAGNQK010000032.1:0-11850 GCA_017989115.1 Dermatophilaceae bacterium
GAAAGGTCTCGTCCGACCAGGCCCTGAGCCTCGTCGTGCCGCTGTCGTCGACGAACACGACGACGAGGGCCGGCAGCTCGGTCATCTGGGACGACGAGCGCGCCGGTGCCCTGTTCACCATGCTGCGTGAGGGCACACCGATCGACAGCCCTCCCGCGGGCACCGACGGTCGACCGCGAGGCTGACCCCCGACGCCCTCCCGCGACGACGAGCTGGCCGGCTCAGCCCTTCAGGAGCTGGCGGGCCATCACGATCCGCTGGACCTGGTTGGTGCCCTCGTAGATCTGGGTGATCTTCGCGTCGCGCATCATCCGCTCGAGGGGGAAGTCGCGGGTGTACCCCGCGCCACCGAGCAGCTGGACGGCATCCGTGGTCACCTTCATGGCGACGTCGGAGGCGAAGCACTTGGCTGCCGCACCGAAGAACGGCAGGTCGGCGTCCCCGCGCTCGGACTTCGCCGCGGCCACGTAGACCATCTGGCGGGCGGCCTCGAGCTCCATGGCCATGTCGGCGAGCATGAACTGCACGCCCTGGAACTCGGCCACCGCCTTGCCGAACTGGCGACGCTCCTTGACGTAGGCCACGGCCTGGTCGAGCGCCCCCTGGGCGATGCCGACGGCTTGGGCCCCGATCGTGACGCGAGTGTGGTCCAGCGTGGCCAGCGCGAGCTTGAGCCCGCCGCCGACGGTACCGACGACCCGGTCACCCGGGATGCGGGTGCGGTCGAAGTGCAGCTCACGGGTGGGCGAGCCCTTGATGCCGAGCTTGCGCTCCTTCTCCCCGAAGGTGAACCCCGGGTCGTCCTTCTCCACGACGAACGCGGTGATGTTGTTGCCGCGCGGGCCGTCAGGGTCGGTCACGGCGAGCACCGTGTAGAACTGCGAGACCCCCGCGTTGGTGATCCACGACTTCTGCCCCGTGAGCACCCAGTCGTCGCCGTCGCGCACCGCCTTGCACCGCATCGCCGCGGTGTCCGAGCCGGCCTCCCGCTCGGACAACCCGTAGGAGAACGTCGTCTCCCCCGCCGCGAGCGGAGTGAGGTAGCGGGTCTTCAGGTCCTCGCTGCCCGCGAGGATGACGGGCATCGACCCGAGCTTGTTGACCGCCGGGATGAGCGAGGCGGAGGCATCGGCCCGGGCGACCTCCTCGATGACGATGCAGGTCGCGAGCGCGTCGGCACCCACGCCGCCGTACTCCTCCCCCACGTGCGGCGCGAAGAAGTCGCTCGCGACGAGGGCGTCGTGCGCCTCCTGGGGGTAGCGCGCCTCCTCGTCGACCGCGGCCGCCCACGGGGCGATCTTGTCCTGCGCGACGGCGCGGACGGCCTCACGAATCGCCTCGTGGTCCTCGGAGAGCCGGTAGGTGTCGAAGTCGGGGTTGCCACTCATGACAGGCATGGTACCGATCGGTATACCGATGGCCGTCCGGGGTCGCGTGTCTCACCTGACCGGCATCTCAACGACCGTGGAGGAAGTGCCACATCCCGCCGTGCTGCTCGCGCTCCATGAACGCGGGGATGACGGCCTGCTCGAACAGCTCCACACCCGACAGGTCGTACGCCTGCTCGACGAAGTACGTGATGGCGTACGCCATCCCGCGCGAGCGCAGGTCCACCAGCGCCTCGATTATCTGCTCGGGTGTGCCGACGAGCGGACCGTCGGCGAACGACTTCACGGTCGACTCGACGACGTCCTCCGGCAGGCCCGCCGAGGTGTAGTGGTCACGGATCCAGGCCAGCCGCTCCTGCACCTCCGCGTCGTCGCGGCCGATGACGACGTTGAAGTTGGCGCTGCGCACGATGTCCTCGAACTCGCGCCCCACGTCAGCGCAGTGCGCCCTGAGGATCTCGCTCTTGGCGCTGAACTCCTCCGGCATCCCCGAGAAGTTCGTGTAGTCGGCGTACTCCGCGGCGATCCGCAGCGTCTTCTTCTCGCCTCCGCCGGCGATCCACACGGGGATGCCGTTGCGCGGGCTCCCCGGCGCGGAATCGCCCTGCAGCGGCCGGGGGAAGCACATGGCCCCGTCGACGGTGAAGTGTTCCCCGGCGTAGTTCCCGTAGCCGGTCGTCCACATCTGCTGCATGATCTCGACGCCCTCGCGCAGCGCCTGCAGCCGCTCCCCCGCGCTCGGGAAGCCGTAGCCGTAGGCGCGCCACTCGTGCTCGTACCAGCCGGCGCCGATGCCCATCTCGAGGCGTCCCTCCGAGATGACGTCGACCGTCGCCGCGACCTTCGCGAGGTAGGCCGGGTTGCGGTACCCCATGCACGTGCACATCTGGCCCAGTCGCACCCGACCCGTGACCCCGGCGAAGGCGGCCATGAGGGACCAGGCCTCGTGCGTCGTCTCCTCGATCGGACGGGGAACGGTGTGGACGTGGTCGTAGACCCAGATCGACTCCCAGTCGGGGTTGCCGTCGACCCGCCGGGCGAGACCAGCCATCACGCCCCAGTGCTGCGCCGGGTCGATGCCGACGAGATCCTGACGCCACCCCTGCGGGATGAACAGGCCGAACTTCATGGTGATCCTCTCGAGGGCAGTGTCACGAGCGCACGCCCCCAGCCAACTCCGCCGCGGTCGTCGACGCAACTCGCCGCCCCGTATCGTGGGGCGACATGAGCCGAACCATCTGCGTCGTCGGGACGTCCTACGTCGGTCTGTCCATCGCCGTCCTGCTCGCGGAGCACCACGACGTCGTCGCCTTCGACATCGACGAGAGCCGTCTGGAGCAGATCAGGGCGGGACGCAGCCCCATCGCCGACCCCGACATCGAGGAGCGCCTGGCCCGCTCCGACCTGCGGCTCACGGTGACCAACGACAAGCACGAGGCCTACTCGCGCGCCGAGTACGTCGTCGTCGCCACGCCGACGAACTACGACGAGCGCACCAACTACTTCGACACGAGCAGCGTCGAGCAGGTCGTCTCCGACGTCGTCACCATCAACCCCGACGCCACCGCCGTCATCAAGTCGACGATCCCGGTCGGCTTCACGGCCGGCCTGCGCCGACGCCTCGGCACCGACAACATCATCTTCTCGCCGGAGTTCCTGCGTGAGGGCCGGGCGCTGCACGACAACCTGCACCCGTCACGGATCGTCGTCGGCGACCAGAGCCCACGGGGTGAGCGGTTCGCCCAGCTGCTCGCCGAGGCAGCGCTCGACGACGACGTGCCGGTACTGCTCACCGACAGCACCGAGGCGGAGGCGGTCAAGCTCTTCGCCAACACCTACCTCGCGATGCGGGTGGCGTTCTTCAACGAGCTCGACACCTACGCCGCAACGCACGGCCTGGACACCCGCCAGATCATCGAGGGCGTCGGCCTCGACCCGCGGATCGGGACGCACTACAACAACCCGTCGTTCGGCTACGGCGGGTACTGCCTGCCCAAGGACACCAAGCAGCTGCTCGCGAACTACGCCGACGTCCCCCAGACACTGATCAGCGCCATCGTCACGGCGAACACGACGCGCAAGGACTACGTGGCCGCCGACATCGTCGCGCGGGCGCCCCGAGTCGTCGGCATCCACCGCCTGATCATGAAGGCAGGGTCGGACAACTTCCGCTCCAGCAGCGTCCAGGGCGTCATGAAGCGGATCAAGGCCAAGGGCATCGAGGTGATCGTGTACGAGCCCGAGCTGAGCGACGACCGCTTCTACGGCTCGGAGGTCGTCCGCGACCTCGACGAGCTCAAGAGCCGCAGCGACGTCATCGTCGCCAACCGCCTCGTCGACGAGCTGCGCGACGTGGCCGACAAGGTCTACACGCGCGACCTGTTCGGCAACGACTGACCGGGGCATGATGTCGGCATGGGCCTGAAGCACCAGAACGACCCCGACCTCGTCCGCGGGCTGCTCATGGACCCGGGAACCTGGGTCATCGTGGGGTTGTCCGCCAACCGTGACCGCGTCGCGTACGGGATCTCCCAGTGGTTGCACGTCGAGCTCGGCAAGTCGATCATCCCCGTGCACCCCAAGGCCGAGACCGTGCACGGCGCCCGGGGTTACGCCTCGATCGCCGACATCCCTGACCAGGACGTCAAGGTCATCGACTGCTTCGTCAGCTCAGAACACGTCGGGGCGGTCGTCGACGAGGCGATCGCGCACAAGGACCGCCTGCGGATCGATGCCGTGTGGATGCAGGTCGGCGTGGTCGACGCGGCTGCCGCCGAGCGCGCACGGGCCGCTGGCCTCGACGTCGTGATGGACACCTGCCCCAGGCACGAGTGGCCCAAGGTGCGCAGCGAGGGCATGCAGCGCTGACGCGTCGTCAGTCGCGGATGCCGTCGGCGCGCCGTTCGCGCAGCGCCGCACCCTTCGCGTGCGCCTCGTCACGAAGTGCGCCCCGGAAGGTCGTGAGGGCGTCGCGGATCCGCGCGGCCTCAGGCCCCTCACCGGCACCGAGGATGCGCGCGGCGAGCAGGCCGGCGTTGCGCGCCCCGCCGACGGAGACGGTCGCGACCGGCACCCCCGCCGGCATCTGCACGATGGACAGCAGGGAATCCATGCCGTCGAGGTACTTCAGCGGCACGGGCACCCCGATGACCGGGAGCGAGGTGACCGACGCCAGCATGCCCGGCAGGTGGGCCGCTCCCCCGGCTCCGGCGATGATGACGCGCAGACCGCGCTCCTGCGCGCTGGCGCCGTACCCCACCATCTCCTGCGGCATCCGGTGCGCCGAGACGACGTCGACCTCGCAGGCGATGCCGAACTCGTCGAGGGCAGCGGCCGCCGCCTGCATGACCGGCCAGTCCGAGTCCGACCCCATGACGACGCCGACCACGGGCACCTGACCGGTGACCTGGGCGCCCTGTTCCTGTCGGCTCATTCGGTCACCACTCCCTGGATGTAGTCGGCGGCGTGGGCGGCGCGCTCACGCAGGTCGGCGAGGTCGTCGCCGCTGATGTTGACGTGCCCGATCTTGCGCCCCGGGCGAACTCCCTTGCCGTACATGTGCACCTTCGCCTCGGGGTCCCTCGCCATGACGTGCCGGTACGTGGGGTACAGGTGCGGGTAGTCACCGCCGAGGACGTTTGCCATGACGGTCCAGCGCTCGTGCGGTCGGGGCGAGCCGAGCGGGAGGTCGAGGACGGCCCGCAGGTGCTGCTCGAACTGCCCGGTGACCGCGCCGTCCATCGACCAGTGACCGGAGTTGTGGGGGCGCATCGCGAGCTCGTTGACCCGGAACGCCGGCCCACCGGCATCCACCACCTCGAACATCTCGACCGCCAGCACCCCGGTGACGTCGAGCTCGCCGGCGAGGCGCAGCGCGGCGTGGACCGCGTCGGCTGCGAGGTCGGCGTCCAGCCCCGGGGCCGGGGCGAGCACCTCGGTGCAGATGCCGTCGGTCTGGACCGTCTCGACGACCGGCCACGCCGCGGCCTGCCCGGAAGGGCTGCGGGCGACGAGCACGGCCAGCTCCCGCACGAAGGGCACCCGCTCCTCGAGGAGCAGCCCGGTGCCGTCCGTCGCAGCCCGCTCGAGCCAGTCGGCGAGGTCGTCGGCGGATGCCGCGAGCCGCACCCCCTTGCCGTCGTAGCCACCCCGCGGGGTCTTGGCGACGACCGGCCAGCCCACGTCATCCCCGAAGGCGGTGACCTCGGCGACGTCGTCGGCGCGCGTCCAGCGAGGGCACGGGATGCCCAGCTCGGTCAGCCGCTCACGCATCGCGAGCTTGTCCTGCGCGAAACGCAGGGCAGCCGGCCGCGGGTGCAGCTCGACCCCCTCGGCGACGAGGAGGTCCAGGACGTGCGCGGGGACGTGCTCGTGGTCGAAGGTCACGACGTCGCAGTGCTGGGCGAACGCGTGCACCGCCTCGGCCACGGTGTGGTCACCGACCGGCGAGCTGGGCACGACGAGGGCGGCGCTGGCGTCCTCGGCCTCGGCGAACACGCTGAGCGTGATGCCGAGCTCGGCGGCCGGCCCGGCACACATCCGAGCGAGCTGGCCACCTCCGATGATGCCGACGACGGGGAATCCTCCGGGAGCGCGACGTGGGGTGGTCACCCAGCGAGAATAGCGACCTCTCTTGGTTAGGCTGCATCGGTGTCCCATCCCCCCTCCACGCCGACGCGCGGACCTGCGCGACTCATGGCGTGGGCCCGAGGCGCGATGGACGTCATCTACCGGGAGATGATCAAGTTCGGTGTCATCGGGGCGCTCGCCTTCGTCATCGACCTCGGGCTGGCCAACCTGCTGTGGCACACGGTCCTCGAGGACCGGGTCACCACCGCCAAGATCATCTCCGGCCTCGTCGCGACCCTGTTCTCGTGGGTCGGCAACCGGCAGTGGACCTTCCGGCACCGCCGCAGCCGCCCGGCCCACCACGAGGTGGCCCTGTTCTTCGGCGTGAACATCGTCGCCCTCGGGATCGCCACGGTCACCCTGGCGTTCTCGCACTACGGGCTGGGCTTCACCTCCCGCCTGGCCGACAACGTCGCGACGATCGTGGGGATCGGCCTCGGCACGCTGTTCCGGTTCTGGACCTACCGCCGCTTCGTCTTCGCCAGCGAGAAGATCTGACTCAGTCCTCGCTGACCGACAGGAAGAGGGCGAACAACGGCGGCACGGCACGCGCGAGCTCGAGCCGTCCCCCCGCAGCCTCGGCTAGGTCCCGAGCGAGGCTGAGCCCCAACCCACTACCCGAGGACGACACCGCTCGCTCGAAGATGTGCGGCGCCAGGGTCGGCGCGACACCCGCGCCGGTGTCGCTCACCTCGATGACGACGGACGGGCCGGACCGACGAGCCGCCACCTCGACGGTGCCCGCGCCGTGGGCCAGCGAGTTCTCGAGCAGGGTCGTGAGGATCTGCGCCAACGCCACCGGGGTCGCCCGCACCCGCAGACCCCGCTCACCGCTCACGTGGATGCTGCGGCGGGCCGCGGCGAAGGCCGGCTGCCACTCGCGCTGGAGCGAGGCGAGGACCGAGTCGAGGGAGACCGCCGGGTTGGTCTCGACCCCGCTGCGGGTTCGGCTCATCAGGTCGTCCACGACTCGGCTCAGTCGTTCGACCTGACCGATGGCGATCGTGGCTTCCTCCCCCACCACCGTGAGGTCGTCGGTGCTCGCGATCTCCTCGAGCCGCATGAGCAACGCGGTCAGCGGCGTGCGTAGCTGGTGGGAGGCGTCCGCCGCGAAGTCACGCTCGGAGGCGAGCCGTTTCGCACCCTGCTGCGCCCCCCGTGCCAGCGCCGCATCGAGGCGATCCACCTCCTCGATCCCCGAGTTCAGCGGGACCGGGCGCGGATCCCCCGGTGCCAGACGCTCGGCCCGCTCCCCCAGCGTCCGCAGGAAGTGCGAGACCCGCAGGGCCCGACGGTCCGCGACCCACGCGGCGACAGCGAGCGCCAGGGCGGTCGCGACGAGGAGGGCGACCAGGTGGGCCCAGAGCGAGAGCAGGGGTGAGGAGGCCTCACGTGCTGTCTGCTGCCCTGCGGAGATGATCGACTCGCTGGGGTCGTCACGCCACAGGATGAAGATCGAGAACCCCACGGTGATGATCACCGCGCTGATGGCGACCGCCTGCACGGCTGTCCAGACGAGCAGGCGACGCACGAGGGCTCACTCCTGCGGGGCGTCGAAGCGGAAGCCGACCCCGCGGATCGTCGTGATGTAGCTGGGCTGCGACGCGTCGTCGCCGAGCTTCTTGCGCAGCACCGAGACGTGCATGTCGAGCGTCTTGGTGGAGGTGTACCAGGCGCTGTCCCAGACCTCGCGCATGATGCGCTCACGCGAGACGACCTTGCCCTCGTTGGCGACGAGGAGCTTGAGGAGCTCGAACTCCTTGCCCGTGAAGGGCACCTCCTGGCCCCGCAGGAAGACGCGCCGCCCCTCGGGGTCGATGCGCACCAGCGAGTCGGCGGCCGGTTCGACGACCCCACGGCGCAGCAGCGCCCGGGTACGCGCCAGCAGCTCGGCCAGCCGGAACGGTTTGGTCACGTAGTCGTCGGCCCCGGCATCCAACCCGACGACGGTGTCGACCTCGTCGGCGCGCGCGGTCAGCACGAGCACGGGGACGGTGCCCCCCTGGGCGCGCAGCCGGCGACACACCTCGAGCCCGTCCATCTTGGGCAGGCCGAGGTCGAGCACGACCAGGTCCGGTGCCAACAGCGCCTGCGCGAGTGCGGACTCCCCGTCGGTGACCACGTCCACCTCGTAGCCCTCGCGCCGCAGCGCCCGGGCCAGCGGCTCGGAGATCGCGGGGTCATCCTCCGCGAGCAGCACCTTGGTCATGGCTTCGATGGTAGTCGCGCGTCGATCTCCAGGAGTGCTGGACCTCGACCGCCCGGGGCGCGCTGGAGCTCGTGGAGGGTCACCACGCCGATCCCGCGCAGCATCCGACGGCGACGCTCGGTGGCGCTGAAGCCCGACACCGAGCGCAGGACCTTGGCCATGTCCTCATCGACGAAGACGTGGCCGGAGGGGGTGACGGCGGTGATCCGGCTCGCCTTGTTGACCGTCAGACCGAAGACGTCACCGAGGCGGGAGACCACCCGGCCGTGGGCCAGTCCGACGCGCACGGGCGGCAGCAGCTCGTCCTCGGCCATGGCGTCCACGAGGTCGAGGGCGATCGCCGAGGCGGCCGCGGCATCCGTGTGCACGAAGAGGACCTCGTCGCCGACGGTCTTGATCACCCGCCCACCGTGCTCGGTGATCACGTCACTGGCCAACAGCTCGAACCGCTGGACCAGCCGGGCCAGCTGCCGCTCGCTCATCCGGCGGACGAACGAGGTGAAGGACACCAGGTCGGCGAAGCCGACGACCCGGATGGGGGCGGACGGGTCGGAGTGCACGGCCGGGTCTGCGTCGGCGATCATGCGGGCGATCGCGTTGGTCAGGTGACGGCGCCAGACGTAGACGAGCAGGGGCTCGATGTCGTCACAGATGTTCGCGAGCAGCTCGGCGGCATCGGCAGCGATGCGCGGCTCGGGCACCGAACGGCTGTCCTTGCCCTCGAGCTCCTCGGAGAACGGCGACGTGAGCGACTCGGCCACGAGCTGGGTCTGCCAGACCGCGAGCCGGTCGGACGTGCGGGCGAAGGCACGGGTCATGCCCAGGGCGAGCTCTTCACTGATCTCCCCGTCGCCGATGAGGCGGGCCACCCGTTTGAGGGCCTCGAGGTCGGCCTCGGTGAACATCGCGTCCTCGTCGTCGACGTTCTGGAACCCCATCGCGTGCCAGAAGCGGCGCGCCACCACCGGTTCGACCCCGGCGCCCTCGGAGACCTCGCGACGGCCCATGGAGGCCGGCCGGCCGAGCAGTCGCCGCTCGATCTGCCCGGGCAGCTCCTCGACGAGGGGGTGGTCGCGGGCGCCGCTGACCTCCTCGGTGGTCATGGCACTCCTCTCAGCGCGACCTGACGTGGACGACGTCACCGGCGGACACGGTCTGGGTGCCGGTCTCGTCCCGGACCGTCAGTCTGCCCGCTGCGTCAACTCCTGTCCCGATCCCGTGGACGACGGCGCCCCCGGGCAGGTGGACCTCGACGACGCGGCCCACCGTCGAGCAGGCCGCCACGTACGCCGCCTGCGCGCTGCCGCCGGGGCCGGTGTCGTCGCGCAGCAGCGCGGCCAGGTGGGTGAGGAAGGCCGAGAGCAGCGCGGCGCGGTCCACGCCGGGGGCGCCCGCCGCTCGCAGCGACGTGGCCGTGTCGAGCGGGAGGTCCTCGCGGGCGGTGTCCACGTTGATGCCCAGGCCCACGACCACGCCGTCGGCCATCCACTCGCACAGCAGGCCGGCGAGCTTGCGGTCCCCGTCGCCCGGGACGAGCACGTCGTTCGGCCACTTCAGCGCCGTCTCGAGGCCGGCCACCTCGGCCACGGCCCGGCGAACGGCGAGACCCGCGAGCAGCGGCACCCACGACGGGCCGGATGCCGGAGGTGGCACGAACACGGACACGGCCAGGGAGGTGCCCGGCGTCGTCGTCCACGTCCGTCCGAGACGCCCGCGACCGGCATCCTGCTCCTCCGCGACGACCACGCGCCACGGCGAGGGAGCCGATCGAACCTCGTCGTTCGTCGACCCCAGGCGGTCGAAAACCTCGATGGGCGGCCACGGCGCGCCCGGTGTGACGGATCGCTCGCTGAGCGGTCGCTGGTCAGGGTTCTGGCTCACGCTCCCAAGGCTAGGCTCGGGCCATGCCCTCCAGCGACACCAAAGCCATCGGCGGTACCGACGTCCCGAAGGACATCGACACCACGACGACCGCCGGAAAACTCGCCGACCTCAAGCGCCGCGTGGCCGAGGTCGCGGGTGCCGGATCCGAGCGCGCCGTCGAGAAGCAGCACGCCCGCGGCAAGAAGACGGCCCGCGAACGGCTCGAGCTGTTGCTCGACGAGGGGTCGTTCGTCGAGATGGACAAGTACGCCCGACACCGCTCGGTCGCGTTCGGCCAGGACCGCAACCGCCCCTACGGCGACGGCGTCGTCACCGGGTACGGCACCGTCGACGGCCGCACCGTCGCCGTGTTCGCCCAGGACTTCACCGTCTTCGGCGGGTCGCTGGGTGAGGTCTTCGGCGAGAAGATCACGAAGGTCATGGACTTCGCGATGAAGGTCGGGTGCCCCGTCGTGGGCCTCAACGACTCGGGTGGGGCGCGCATCCAGGAGGGCGTGGTCTCCCTCGGCCTCTACGGCGAGATCTTCCGGCGCAACGTGCACGCCTCCGGGGTCATCCCCCAGATCTCGCTCATCATGGGCCCGTGCGCCGGGGGCGCGGTCTACTCCCCCGCGGTCACCGACTTCACCGTCATGGTCGACCAGACCTCGCACATGTTCATCACCGGGCCCGACGTCATCAAGACCGTCACCGGTGAGGACGTCGGCTTCGAGGAGCTCGGCGGCGCCCGCACCCACAACACGACGTCCGGCGTCGCCCACTACATGGGCACCGACGAGGACGACGCCATCGAGTACGTCAAGGCGCTGCTGTCCTACCTGCCGAGCAACAACATGGAGCAGGCACCGGTGTTCGGCGAGGAGAACGACCTCGAGGTCACCGACGACGACCGCTTCCTCGACACGATCATCCCGGACAGCGCCAACGTGCCCTACGACATGCACGAGGTCATCACCCGAGTGCTCGACGACGGCGAGTTCCTCGAGGTCCAGCCGCTGTTCGCCCCGAACCTGGTCGTCGGCTTCGGCCGGGTCGAGGGCCACTCGGTGGGCATCGTGGCCAACAACCCCATGCAGTTCGCCGGCACGCTCGACATCAACGCCTCCGAGAAGGCCGCGCGGTTCGTGCGCACGTGCGACGCCTTCAACGTGCCGATCCTGACCTTCGTCGACGTGCCCGGCTTCCTGCCCGGCACCGACCAGGAGTGGGACGGGATCATCCGCCGCGGAGCGAAGCTCATCTACGCGTATGCCGAGGCCACCGTGCCTCTGGTCACGGTCATCACCCGCAAGGCCTACGGCGGCGCCTACGACGTCATGGGCTCCAAGCACCTCGGCGCTGACATCAACCTCGCCTGGCCGACCGCCCAGATCGCCGTCATGGGCGCCCAGGGTGCCGTCAACATCCTCTACCGCAAGGAGCTGGCGGCCGCCGCCGAGCGCGGAGAGTCGGTCGAGGAGGCCCGCGCCACGTTCATCAAGCAGTACGAGGACGCCCTGGCCAACCCCTACATCGCCGCCGAGCGCGGGTACATCGACACCGTCATCACCCCGTCGAACACCCGGATGAACGTCACGAAGGCGTTGCGGGCGCTGCGCACCAAGCGTGCGTCGCTGCCACCCAAGAAGCACGGGAACATTCCCCTATGACCTCTTCGCAGGCTCAGAGCTCAGGGGGACCCGGCCCTATGACCTCTTCGCAGGCTCAGAGCTCAGGGGGACCCGGCCCTATGACCTCTTC
>JAGNQK010000032.1:11950-21007 GCA_017989115.1 Dermatophilaceae bacterium
CTGCCACCCAAGAAGCACGGGAACATTCCCCTATGACCTCTTCGCAGGCTCAGAGCTCAGGGGGACCCGGCCCTATGACCTCTTCGCAGGCTCAGAGCTCAGGGGGACCCGGCCCTATGACCTCTTCACAGGCATCCGATGCCGCGCTCCCCGTCATCGTGCGGGGTGCGGCGACACCCGAGGAGGTCGCCGCCCTGGTGGCGGTGCTCAGTGCCGTGGGCGGCTCGGGCGACGGCTCAAGCGCTGGGGATGCCACGGCGAGCGTGTCTGCCTGGGCCACCCCCGCCGCGACGATGAGGCGACCGGTCGGGTACGGCCCCGGAGCGTGGCAGAACTCGCTGCGCTGACGCCCGTACCCACATCGACCAATAGGTCACCTCAGGTACGGCTGTGGATAACGAAATCGGGGACCGGCCGCGCGGTGCCACGCTTGCTGGATGCCGGACACGTCACCACCGCTGCCAGGGCCTTTCCTGCGTGCCGAGGCCAAGAACCTCGGGGTCTCGGATCGGAGGCTGCGAAGCCCGGACTTCCGCACGGTCTTCACCGGCGTGGTGGTCGACGCCCGGATCCCCGACACGGTTGTCGTGCGGTCGCGCGCAGCCATGCTGGTCTGCCCCGAAGGTGGGGTGCTCAGCCACTGGACCGCAGCACGGTTGTGGGGCGGCGTCGTTCCCGACAACGAGTGGATCCACGTCGCGTTCATGCGAGATGTCAGGTTTCGCGTCAGCGGGGCGAAACCGCACCGTTTCCGGCATCGCCTCGACATCAGGTTCCGGCACGGGCTCCCAGTCACCTCGCCTGCCCAGACGTTCTGCCACCTGGCGAGGCACCTCGGCTTGGTCGATCTCGTCGCTCTCGGAGACCGACTCGTCAAGAAGGGCCGGTGCACACCGGATGACCTCATCGCCTATGCGCAAAACTGGCCGGGCCAGTGCCGGGTGGAGGCTCTCAGCGCGGCGAAACTCGTGAGGAAGGGCGTCGACTCAGTCCCGGAGAGTGCGCTTCGGCTCCTGATGGTGCTGGCTGGGCTTCGCGAGCCCGAGGTGAACATCCGGCTGCGGGACGTCGAGGGGAACGTGCGGTTTCGCATCGAGCTCGGCTACGAGGATGCGCTGCTGGCGATCGAGTACGACGGCCGTTGGCACGAGGAACCCGCGCAGAAGGCACACGATGAGGAGCGCCGATCCGGCCTGAGGGAGCGCGATGGTTGGACCTTCGTCATCGTGACAGCCGATGACCTCTACGGACTCCCCGAGCAACTGCTGGAGCGGATCCGCAGCGCCATGGAGTCTCTGGGCATTCCGGTTCCCGCGGTCCTGTCCGACGGCTGGCGTCGCCACTTCCGAGTGGACACCGCTGCTGCGTGATGCTGCCCTTGCGACGGTGCGCGATCGATTCGACCGTCCCCGAGTGACCTATTGGTCGATCTGGCGACGGCCCGTGATCGATTCGACCGTCCCCCGAGTGACCTATTGGTCGATCTGGCGACGGCGGGCGAGGCTGCGCTCCAGGTCGAGGCTGTCGGCCGGCGCGAGCACCTGCGCCGCGACGACCCGGGCCGCGAGGTCGTCGTCGCCCATGAAGGCGCCGAACACCTCGGGCACGGTGATGCCGTGCTCCGGCGGCTGCCCCACCTCGATGATGTCGCCGACCGAGAGCACACCGGGTTCGACGACCGCGAGGTACGCACCGGTTCGGCCTCGCTCGGTGAACCGGCGCACCCACCCCCGCTCCCCCATCCAGGCGGCGAAGGTCGCGCACGGGATCCGCGGTCCCGTCACCTCGAGCACCGCCGAGCCCACCGTCCACCGCTGACCGACGACAGCGGCATCCACATCGAGTCCGAGGGTGGTGAGGTTCTCCCCGAACATGCCGTCCCGCAGGTCCCGGCCGAGCTCGGCGCCCCACCAGTCCAGCTCCTCGCGCGCCACGGCATACACCGCCTGCTGTGACCCACCGTGGTGCTTTCGGCTGACGACGTCGTCTCCCAGCACCCCGCTTCCCAGGCCACCGCGCTTCGGGCCGGGGTCGCGCACCTCGATCGTGTCGACCGGGCGCTTGTCGATCGCCGTGTCGCCGCCGCGGGGCCGGATGCCGCTGCGGGCACCACCGATGTTGAGCGAAGTCACCACGGGTTTCATGGCCGAGAGCCTATGGCGGGGTCTGGCTCGGCGCGGTGGCAGCCAGCCGTACCCCGGGTGACCTATTGGTCGATGTCGGGACGGGGCCAGGCGTACCCCGGGTGACCTGTTGGTCGATCTCGGGACGGGGTGCTCCGGTAGCGTCCAGAGGGTGACCGAGCCGACCGCCGAGCCCCGTACCACCACCGCCGTCGACGCCGTGGCCGACGCCTACTTCGACGCCGCCATCGCTGCCAGCCCGATCGAGGCCACCTACCTGGGTGTCTCCGGCAGGGACACCGAGCTCGACGACCTCTCCCCGGACGGCTTCGCCCACCACGCACACCTCGCGCGCCGGACCCTGGCCGCCCTGGACGGCGTCGAGCCAGCGGATGCCGTCGACCGGGTGACGGTCGCCGCCATGCGCGAACGCCTCGGCCTCGTCATCGAGACCCACGACGCCGGCTACGACGCCATGGCCCTCAACGTCATCGCCTCCCCCCTGCAGGCCTGCCGCGACGTCTTCGACCTGATGCCCACCGGCACGCAGGAGCACTGGGCCACCATCGCCGCCCGACTGTCCGCGGTGCCGCAGGCCATGGAGCAGTACACGCAGACCCTTCTCGACAGTGCCGACCGGGGCCTGGTCACGCCGCGGCGCCAGGTCGAGGCCTGCATCGTCCAGTGCGAGGAGCTCACCGCCCCCGACGGCTTCTTCGCCACCTTCGCGCAGGGGGCGAGCGCCGACGGCGCCCCCCTCGCCGACTCGGTGCGGGCCGACCTCGACCGCGGCGCCCGGGCCGCCGCGCAGGCCTACGAGCAGATCGGCACCGCGTTGCGCGAGCGACTGCTCGGGCTCGCCCCGACCTCGGATGCCGCGGGGCGCGAACGCTACGGCCTCGCCTCGCGCTCGTTCCTCGGTGCCACGGTGGATCTCGAGGAGACCTACGCGTGGGGGCAGGAGGAGCTCGCCCGGATCACCGACGACATGGCGCGCACCGCAGACCGCATCCTCCCGGGGGCGAGTGTCCGCGAGGCCATCGCCCACCTCGAGAGCGACCCGCGCTACCAGCTGCACGGAACCGACGCGCTGCGCGACTGGATGCAGGAGCGCGCCGACGAGGTCATCGCGGCGATGGCCGACACGCACTTCGACATCCCGGAGCCGGTGCGCACCATCGAGTGCCTGATCGCCCCCACCCAGACGGGTGGCATCTACTACACCGGGCCGAGCGACGACTTCAGCCGACCGGGACGGATGTGGTGGTCGGTCCCCAAGGGCGTCACCGAGTTCGGCACCTGGCGCGAGCTGACGACCGTCTACCACGAGGGGGTCCCGGGGCACCACCTCCAGGTCGGCCAGACCGTCTACCGCCGAGAGCTGCTCAACAAGTGGCGCCGGATGATGTGCTGGACGAGCGGGCACGGCGAGGGGTGGGCGCTCTACGCGGAACGGCTCATGGCCGAGCTGGGCTTCATGGACGACCCGGGCAACTACCTCGGCCTGCTCGACGGCCAGTCGCTGCGCGCCGCCCGTGTCGTCCTCGACATCGGGGTGCACTGCGGCTTCGAGGCCCCGGCCGAGGTGGGTGGCGGGTCGTGGACGTACGACAAGGCCTGGACCTTCCTGCGGGCGCACTCCAACGAGGGTGAGGAGATGCTGCGCTTCGAGCTGAACCGCTACCTCGGCTGGCCGGGGCAGGCCCCGAGCTACAAGGTCGGCGAGCGGCTCTGGCTGCAGCTGCGCGACGAGGCCCAGCAGCGCGCCGGCGACGCGTTCTCGCTGAAGGACTTCCACCGACGCGCCCTCGACGTCGGGTCGGTGGGGCTCGACGTGCTGCGCGACGCCGTGCTCGACTGATGGGTTCGGAGCCGGCCGGGGACGGGCGCGGGGCCGTGGCCCGGGGGCGCCGGCCCGCGGGCAGCGGCACCCGCGAGGCCATCCTCGCGGCCGCGGCCCGCGCCTTCGCAGAGCAGGGCTACCCCCGAACGACGTTGCGCGGCATCGCCAAGGACGCCGGGGTCGACACCCGCCTCGTGTCGCACTACTTCGGCTCCAAGCAGGAGCTCTTCGTCAGCGTGGTCGAGCTCCCCTTCGACCCTGACGTCGTGATCCCCGCACTGCTCGGGCCCGGGCGGACCGGGGTCGGCTTCCGGCTCGCGGGCTTCGCGATCGGCATCATGGACACCCCCGAGGCACGCCAGACGATGACCGGGCTGCTGCGGGCTGCCGCCTCGGAGGAGGCTGCCGCCGTCCTCGTGCGCGACCTGCTCATGGAGCGCCTCCTCGGCCCGCTGGCCCACCACCTCGGAGGCGACGACCCCACGCTGCGGGCGTCCCTCGCCGCGTCGCAGGTGGCCGGCATGGCCTTCACCCGCCACGTCGTCGGCCTGCCGCGGCTCGCGACCGCCTCACGGGACGAGCTCGTCGGTGCCCTCGGGCCGGTGCTCGAGCACTACCTCGTGGGCGACCTGTCGCCACCGCCCGCCTGACGAGGCACAATCCAGCGGTGGAACTCGCCTCGGCCATCGTGGCCATCGTGCTCGTCGTCATCGTCGTCAGCCGCCTCGCCGCACCCGTCGGGGTGCCGACGCCGATCGCGCTGCTGCTCGCCGGGGCGGTGCTGTCGTTCGTGCCGGCCGTGCCGCAGCTGACGCTCTCCAGCGACCTCGTCCTGTACGGCCTGCTGCCGCCGCTGCTCTACGCCGCAGCCCTGTCGACGTCGCTGCTCGACATCAGGGCCAACCGGGCCTCCATCCTCGGCCTGTCCGTCGGGCTCGTGCTCTTCACCGCCCTGGGCGTGGCCGTCGTCGCGTGGTTGCTGCTGCCGATCCCCTTCGCCGTCGCCATCGCCCTCGGAGCGATCGTCGCGCCACCGGATGCCGTGGCGGCCACGTCCGTGGCCCGCAGCATCGGCCTGCCCCGGCGGGTCACGACGATCCTCGAAGGTGAGTCGCTGCTCAATGACGCGACCGCGCTCGTCACCCTGCGCACGGCCCTGGCTGCGGCCGGGTTGGCCGCCCACGGGGCAGCGACCCATGGCGAGGTCCCAGAGGTGACGGTCCCGTCCGTGGCGACCGACCTGCTCATCGCCTCGGTCGGTGGCGTCGCCATCGGCTTTGCTGCGTTCCTGGCGATCGGCGCACTGCGTCGCCAGCTGCACGAGGTGCCGGCAGACACCGCGCTGTCCTTCGTCGCGCCGTACATCGCCTACGTGCCCGCCGAGCTCGTCGGCGCCTCCGGGGTGCTGTCCGTCGTCACGGCCGGCCTGCTCCTGGCCCACAAGGCCCCCATCCTGCAGTCGGCACCCTCACGCCTCGCGGAGCGGATCAACTGGTCGAGCGTCACCTTCGTGCTGGAGAACGCCGTCTTCCTCCTCATCGGGCTCCAGATCGCATCCCTGCTCGAAGCGGTCGGCGAGGGCGACGGCTCACTCGGGCGAACCCTTCTCGTCGGCGGGGCCGTCCTCGTGACCTGCCTGCTGCTGCGTCCGCTGTGGATCGTGCCGTTCTCCCTCATCGGCGCGCGGCGGGCACCCGACCGCAGCGACGGCATCCGGGAAGGTCTCGTGGGCTCCTGGGCCGGGATGCGAGGTGTCGTGACCCTCGCGGCGGCCCTGACCCTGCCCGAGGAGACGCCGCTGCGCGCCGAGCTCATCGTGATCGCCCTGGTGGTCACGGTCGGCACGCTCCTGCTCCAGGGCCTGACCCTGCCCTCGCTCGCCCGCGCCCTCGACGTCCGCGGGCCGGACCCGCGCGAGGACGCCCTCGTCGAGGCCACCGTGCTCGGGGCCACGACGGGTGCTGGCCTCCGCCTCATCGAGGCCGACCCGGCCGCCGACCCGGCCGCGGTCGCCGCGATCCGAGACCAGGCCAGTGCCCGGGTCAACCGCAGCTGGGAACGCCTCGGCACGCTCGGGCCCGGCGACGACGAGACGCCGAGCGAGGCCCACGCCCGGTTGCGCACGAAGATGATCCGTGAGGAGCGCGCCGAGCTGATGCGCATCCGCGGCGAGGGCCACGTCGACCACGCGGTCCTCAGCGCGGTGCTCGGCCAGCTCGACGCCGAGGAGACCGCCCTGGTGTGGAGCGCCACCCGCACCGGCGCCGTGCGGGCCTCCCCCCTGCGCCCGCCGGACCGCATCGCGGGGGCCTGTGAGCACCTGGCCGCCGCTGAGGTCCCCAAGGCGCCGACCACCGCCGAGGGCTGCCCGCGCTGCCTCGCCGCCGGGGTGCGCTGGGTGCAGCTGCGGGCCTGCGCGACCTGCGGTGAGGTCGGCTGCTGCGACTCCACGCCCGGTCGACACGCCGAGGCCCACTTCCGCGAGACCGGGCACCCGGTGATGCGCAGCATCGAGCCCGGCGAGGCCTGGCGCTGGTGCTACGTCGACGAGATCGTCGGCTGACCCCGCGAGGCACCGGTGAGGTCGCCGTAGGTCCTGCGCGCCTTCTCCAGTGCCTCGACGTAGCCGGCGCGCTCGTAGGCGCTCTGGTCCACACCGACCGGGACGGCCAGCAGGCCCCGGAACTCCTCGGGCGTGGCGAAGCCCTTGCGCCGCATCCAGTCCTCCAGCCCGTCCAGGAGCACGCCGGCGTGGCCGACCCCGTGGCGCAGCAGCGCGGACGCCGTCATGACGACGTCGGCCCCGGCCAGGAGGTACGACACGACGTCCGCGGCCCCATCGACCCCGGTGGTCGCGGCCAGGGAGGCGGTGACGTGCCCGCGCAGGATGGCGATCCAGGTTCGGGCCACGCGGGCCTCGGCCGGGGTCGACAGCGTGACCCCCGTCGTCACCGCGAGCGCCTCCGGGTCGACGTCGGGCTGGAGGAAGCGGTTGAACAGCACGAGCCCGTTGGCCCCCGCCCGGTCCAGGCGCATCGCCATCTCCCCGGTGGAGCTGAAGTGCGGGCTCAGCTTGACCGCCACCGGCACCGACACGGCCTCCCTCACCTGCTGGAGGATCTCTACGTGGCGGTCCTCGACGTCGCGCGCCCGGGTGTGAGGGTCTCCCGGCACGAAGTACACGTTCAGCTCGATCGCGGCGGCACCGGCATCCTGCATCGAGCGCGCGAACCCCACCCAACCGCCGGCGGTGCTCCCGTTGAGGCTCGCGACGACCGGCACCTCGACCGCGGCCGCGGACTGCTCGAGCAGCCGCAGGTACCGCGTCGCACCGCCGGTCCCGGCGCTCGGGACGTTGGGGAAGTAGGACAGCGCCTCCCCGAAGGCGTCCTCGTGCGCCTCGCTGACCATGAGGTCGCGCAGCTGCTCCCGGTGCACCTCCTCCTCGAAGAGCGAGTACATGACGACGGCACCCACCCCCGAGTCGGCCAGGGCCCGCACCCGGTCCACGCCCTCGGACAGCGGGGACGCGCTGGCCACCAGCGGGTTGCGCAGCGCCAGCCCGAGGTAGCTCGTCGAGAGGTCGCTCACCTAGGTCCTCCTCGTGTCGGCGGCGAACCGGTCGGCACCGCGGGTCGCCATCTCTTCGTACGTCTGCCACCGCTGGTCGACGGCCTCCTGCTTCAGGCGCAGCAGCCGTTCCGCCTCGGCGGGGTCGGAGTTGCGCAGCATCCGGTAGCGCAGCTCGTGGTAGACGTAGTCCTCGAGCGGGAGGCGGGGCCGGGGCGAGTCGAGCTGGAACGGGTTGCCCCCGCTCGCCCGCACCGCGGGGTCGTAGCGCACGAGCGGCCAGTGCCCGGAGGCGACGGCGCGGTACTGCTGGTCCAGGCCCTGGCGCATCTCGATGCCGTGGGCGATGCAGTGGCTGTAGGCGATGACGAGCGAGGGCCCGTCGTAGGCCTCCGCGTCGCGCAGCGCGGTCAAGGTCTGCTGGGGGTCGGCACCCATCGCCACCCGGGCCACGTACACGGTGCCGTACGCGATGGCCTGGAGGGCGAGGTCCTTCTTGGCCACCGACTTGCCCGCCGCGGCGAACTTGGCGACGGCGCCGATCGGCGTGGCCTTCGAGGACTGGCCGCCGGTGTTGGAGTACACCTCGGTGTCGAGCACGAGCACGTTGACGTCTCGACCGCTGGCGAGCACGTGGTCCAGGCCGCCGGAGCCGATGTCGTACGCCCAGCCGTCGCCGCCGACGATCCACACGGTGCGCCGCAGGAGGTGGTCGGCCACGCTGCGCAGGTCCTCCACGACCGGCCCGGTCATCCCCTCGAGGCGGCGCAGCAGCTCGGCGACCCGCTCGCGCTGCGCGGTGAGCTCGAACTCGCGCACCTGACCGGCCTCGAGGATGCCGTCCGCCAGGTCGGCGCCGACCTCCTCCCTCAGCTCGCGCAGCCGTTCCCGGGCCAGCCCCGTGTGCAGGTCGGCGGCCAGTCGCAGCCCGAGCCCGAACTCGGCGTTGTCCTCGAACAGGGAGTTCGACCAGGCGGGACCGCGCCCGGCGGCGTTCTTCGTCCACGGCGTCGTCGGGAGGTTGCCGCCGTAGATCGAGGAGCACCCGGTGGCGTTCGCGACGGTGAGCCGCTCGCCGAAGAGCTGGGTGAGCAGCTTGAGGTAGGGCGTCTCGCCGCAGCCCGTGCACGCTCCCGAGAACTCGAAGAGCGGCTGGAGGAACTGGGTGCCCCGCACCGTGCCGAAGTCCACGCGGGAGCGGTCGTTCACGGGCAGGGTCTCGAAGAAGGCGATGTTCTCGCGCTCGGCCTCGAGCACCGGCTCGAGCGGTGCGAGGTTGATCGCCTTGCGCTCGGGCGCCCCCGGCATCCCGGGCACCACGAGCGGGCTGACCGGGCAGGACTCGACGCACAGCCCGCACCCGGTGCAGTCCTCGACGTAGACCTGGAGCGTGTAGCGCGACCCCGGCAGCCCGGCGGCGTTGAGCGGTGCCGAGCGGAACCCCTCGGGGGCACCGTCGAGGGCATCGCCGTCGTAGAACACCGACCGGATGACGCTGTGCGGGCAGACGAAGCTGCACGT
>JAGNQK010000156.1 GCA_017989115.1 Dermatophilaceae bacterium
CGTGGGCCGAGGAAGAACGGCACGGAGTACCGGTCCACCCCGGTGGTCGGCGCGACCACGCGGTGCACGTTCGCGCGCAGGTATCCGCCCGTGGCCACCTCGAGGGCCTCGCCGACGTTGAACACCAAGGTGCCGGGCACGGGGGTTGCCTCGAGCCAGCTGCCGTCATCGGCCCGCACCTGGAGGCCGGACTGTCCGTCCTGGAGCACGAGGGCGAGCCAGCCGTAGTCCTTGTGGCTGCCGACGCCCTGGCCGGTGGCGGCCCTTGTGGCCTCGCCTGCCGGTGGTGCGGGGTAGCGCACGAGCTTCGTGGTCGTCACGGCCTCGTCGTCGAACCACTGGTCGAACCACGTGGGGTCCTCCCCGAGGGACTCGGCGAGCAGTGCCAGCACGCTGCGCGCCACCCGCCCGGCCTCGTCGAGCCAGCGAAGCACGGCGTCGCGCAGCTGGGGCACTTCGCTCGGCCACTGGTTCGGGCCGACGAGGCGCAGGTAGGCGGGGTCGCCGTCACCCAGGTCGAGAGCCGGGCGCTCGGGGCCGATGTCGATCTGCTCGCGCAGGTCGGCGGCGCCGGCGGTGTGCTCGGTGGCCAGTGCGGTGTAGCCGCGAAAGTGTGGCGAGTTGAGGTTGGAGATCTCGCGGCGGGTGGTCTCTGGCAGGGCGAAGAAGGTCTGCGCCGCCGCGAGGACATCGGCCTCGACCTCGGCGGGGATGCTGTGCCCGGCGACGTAGAAGAAACCGAGCTCGTGGGCTGCGGTGCGCAGCTGCTCCAGCAGGTCGGCGCGCTCGGGACCGGCGCCGGTGCCGGCGGCGCTGCGGAGGTCGATCGTCGGGAGAGTGAGCTCGCGGTGCGGGGTGAGGGTCATCGTCGTCCTTGCCTTTCGTGAGGTGAGGTGGGCAGCAGTCGGTGGTGCCTTTGCGCAGGGGTGTGCGCTGCGCGGGGGAGTGCCGGGCCTGGGGGAGTGCCGGGCGCGGCGGTGCGGACACGGGCACGGCGGTGGGCACCCCGTCGGGGTGCACCGGCACGAGCTGACGAGTGGTGCCCGGCCGCGGCTGCACGCTGGTGGCTACGGCCAGGTCGCCCTGCGGTACCCGTGTCGTCGCGGGCGCTTCGAGGGCGTCGCAGTCAGCGGCGACAGGCGCGCGGACAGCACATTCGAGCAGCCTGCAGGGTGTCGCCGGGACGGTGACGAACCCTACTGATCGTTTGGATGTGCATAAGAGCACGTTATATGAATCGCACCCCTTCGCCAAGCTGCCCACATTGTGAGACATAACAAACAGTAATTGGATCCATAACAGACAACTATGCAAACTCCTACCTGTCAGATAGGACATGCGCCGCCGGGCGCCACCGCCCGTTCCGGGCCTCACACAGGAGCAACAGACACCATGAACACACACCGCTTCACCCTCGCCGCCGTCGCCGTCAGCGCCGCGATGGTGATGAGCGCCTGCGGCGGTGGTGGCGCGAGCGACACCGTCGGTGACTCAGCCGCCGCCGAGGCTCCGGCCGGCGCAGAGGGCGGCACGGTGAACCTCTTCGCGTACGCCGTCCCGAAGGTGGGGTACGACAAGCTCATCCCTGCCTTCCAGGCGAGCGAGGCCGGCAAGGGCGTTCAGTTCCAGCAGTCCTATGGCGCCTCGGGCGATCAGTCCCGCAAGGTCGAGGCCGGCGCCGAGGCGGACTTCGTGAACTTCTCCGTCGAGCCCGACATCACCCGACTCGTCGATGCCGGGCTGGTCGACGCGGCGTGGAACGCCAACGAGCACCGCGGCATCCCATTCGGCTCCGTCGTGACCATCGTCGTGCGCGATGGCAACCCCAAGGGGATCAAGGACTGGGACGACCTGCTCGAGAGCGGCGTCGAGGTCGTGACGCCGAACCCGTTCAGCTCCGGCTCGGCCAAGTGGAACCTGCTGGCGCCGTACGCCGCCAAGAGCAACGGGGGTGTCGACCAAGAGGCCGGCCTGAACTACATCAGCTCGCTCGTCGGCGACCACGTGAAGATCCAGCCCAAGTCCGGCCGCGAGGCGACCGAGGCCTTCCTCCAGGGCACCGGAGACGTCCTGCTCAGCTATGAGAACGAGGCCTGGTTCATCGAGCGCAAGGGTGAGCCGGTCGAGCACGTCACCCCGCCGCAGACCTTCAAGATCGAGAACCCGACCGCGGTGCTCAGCAAGGGCGCGGGCGTCAAGGCGGCGACGGCCTTCAACGAGTTCCTCTACACGCCCGAGGCGCAGCGGCTCTGGGCCGAGGCAGGGTTCCGCCCCGTCGACGCGACGGTCGCGCAGGAGTTCGCCGCCGACTTCCCGCAACCCGAGAAGCTGTGGACCATCACGGACCTCGGCGGCTGGAAGCAAGTCGACTCGACCCTGTTCAAGAAGGACGTCGGCGCGATCGCGAAGATCTACGACGCGGCCACCGAGTAGGCACCATGACTGCCACCACCCATCGCCACGACGACGTCCGTGCCCTGACGTCGCCCGTCGCCACCACGGCCGGTGCCCCTCCCGCTGGGGAGGGGCACCGCCCCCGGCGCGTCCCCACCCGTGCCCTCGGGGTCGGCGTCGTGGGGCTGTGGCTCAGCGTCATCGTGCTGCTGCCGCTCGCCGCCCTGACGGTCGCCTCGCTGGAGGAGGGTCTCGCCGGGTTCTGGGATGCCGTGACGGCGCCGGCCGCGCTCGGGGCGCTACGCACCACGCTGCTCGTCTCCGTCGTGGTCGCGCTGGTCAACGCCGTCATGGGCACGCTCATCGCGTGGGTCCTGGTGCGCGACGAGTTTCCGGGCCAGCGCATCGTCAACGCCCTCATCGACCTGCCCTTCGCCCTGCCGACGATCGTCGCGAGCATCGTGCTGCTCTCCCTCTACGGGCCGAACAGCCCGGTCGGCGTTCAGCTGAACGCCACCCGGTGGGGCCTGGTCGTGGCGCTGGCCTTCGTGACGCTGCCGTTCGTCGTCCGCTCGGTCCAGCCGGTCCTGATCGAACTGGACCGGGAGGTGGAGGAGGCCGCGGCATCCCTGGGTGCGTCCAACGCCACGACGTTTCGCCGGGTGGTCCTGCCGACCCTTGCTCCCGCCATCATCAGCGGCGCCGGGCTGGCCTTCGCCCGCGCGGTCGGCGAGTACGGCTCGGTGGTGCTCATCGGCGGCAATATCCCCCGCGAGACGCAGGTGGTCTCGCAGTACATCCAGCAGCAGATCGAGATCGACCGCCCGGTCAATGCGGCGGCCGTGTCGGTGGCGCTGCTCTCGATCTCGTTCCTCACCCTGTTCGTGCTTCGGCTGTGGGGTGGGCGCGCCCAGCGCCGGGAGGAGAGGGCCTCATGATCGCGACCAGACGCTCGACCCTGGCCCTGCGCGCCCTGGCGCTGGTCTACGTCCTCGGCCTGCTGGCCGTGCCGATCCTCGTCATCCTCTACCGCACGTTCGAGCCGGGCGTGGGTGCGTTCTTCGACAGCATCCGGACGCCCGCCGCGATCGCGGCTCTCAACCTGTCCCTGCTCATCGTGGCCATCGTCGTACCCCTCAACGTGGTGTTCGGGATCGTCACGGCCATCGCCCTGGCCCGGTGGCGCGTTCCCGGCCGCGGCGTGGTCCAGGCCGTGGTCGACCTGCCCTTTGCCGTGTCACCCATCGTCGTCGGCGTCTCCCTGATCATGTTGTGGGGTTCCTCGGGCTGGTTCGGCGGTCTGGAGGCCTCGACCGGCGTCAAGGTCATCTTCGGCCTCCCCGGCATGGTCATCGCGACCATCTTCGTGACCCTGCCCTTCATCGTGCGTGAGGTCGAACCGGTCCTGCACGAGATCGGCACGGAGCAGGAACAGGCAGCCTCGACTCTCGGGGCGTCGGGGTGGCAGACGTTCTGGCGGATCACCCTGCCAGCCATCCGCTGGGGGCTCACCTACGGGGTCGTGCTCACCGTGGCCCGAGCCCTGGGCGAGTTCGGCGCGGTGATCATGGTGTCCTCAGGGTTCCCCGGGGTCTCCCAGACGCTCACCCTCCTCGTGCACTCGCGCTACATCGACGACCACAACACCTACGGGGCCTACGCCGCTGCCACCCTCCTGATGGGCCTGGCCGTCGCGACGCTCCTTCTCATGACACTTCTGGATCGCAAGAGGAGCGCCCGATGATCACCGTCACCGCAGCCCGCAAGAACTACGGGGACTTCGTGGCCCTGGACGGTGTCGGGCTCGAGATCCCCTCGGGCTCCCTCACGGCGCTCCTCGGCCCCAGCGGGTCCGGTAAGTCGACCCTGCTGCGATCCATCGCCGGGTTGGAGGCTCTCGACGGTGGCACCGTCACCATCGCCGGAGTCGACGTCACTCGAGAGCCGCCGCAGCGCCGGGGCATCGGCTTCGTCTTCCAGCACTACGCCGCGTTCAAGCACATGACCGTGCGGGACAACGTCGCCTTCGGCCTGACCATCCGCAAGCGGCCCAAGGCCGAGGTGAAGCGCAAGGTCGACGAGTTGCTGGAGATCGTCGGTCTCGACGGCTTCCAGCACCGCTACCCCGCGCAGCTGTCCGGTGGTCAACGACAGCGGATGGCCCTGGCCCGGGCCCTCGCGGTCGACCCGCAGGTGCTCCTGCTCGACGAGCCGTTCGGGGCTCTCGATGCCAAGGTCCGCGCCGACCTGCGCCAGTGGCTGCGCCGGCTGCACGACGAGGTCCACGTCACCACGGTGCTCGTCACCCACGACCAGGAGGAGGCCCTAGACGTGGCTGACCGCATCGCGGTGCTCAACCATGGCCGTATCGAGCAGGTGGGTGACCCCGTGTCGCTCTACGAGCGGCCCGCCAACGACTTCGTCATGTCCTTCCTCGGGTCGGTGGCGCGGCTCGGCGGACACCTCGTGCGCCCTCACGACATCGTCCTCGAGCGAGACCTTGCCGTCGCGCAGCGAGGCGATGCACGCAACACGGGGTCTCCCGGTGTCGTGACCGCGACGATCGAGCGGGTCGTGCGCCTCGGGTTCGAGGTCAGGGTGGACCTGAGGGCGACCACCGGTGAACGATTCGCCGCCCAGATCACCCGGGCCGAGGCCGACCGGCACCAGTACGTCCAAGGTGAGACGGTGCACGCACGGGCCGTTCACCCGGCCGATGCCACGGACGCCGACCCGGCGCTCGCGATCTGAGGCGTCAACCTCGGCGGCGTAAATGGGGTCCTGCCGCCATGGTGCGCGCGATCCAGCCGGGTCAGGCTTGTTCCATGGATGCCGTCAGCCGTGCCCCCGCACATGTCGCCTGACCGTCTCGAGGTCGTCGTCCTCGTCGTCTCGGCCGTGCTGCTGCTGGGGGTGGCGGCGGTTCGCGTGTCCACGGGCGCCGGCCTGCCGAGCCTGCTGCTCTACCTCGGCATCGGGCTGGCCATCGGTGAAGCGGGTCTGGGCCTGCGGTTCGACGACGCCGCCGTGGCGCAGACTGTGTGCACCGTGGCGCTGGCCGTCATCCTCGCCGAGGGGGGCCTGACGACCCGGTTGCACGTCATCCGCCCGGTGGCCCTGCACGCAGGGGTCCTCGCGACCCTGGGGGTCGCGATCAGCGTGGCCG
>JAGNQK010000033.1:0-13287 GCA_017989115.1 Dermatophilaceae bacterium
GCACCGGTGCCCCAGTGGCCTGCTGCCGACCGCGCGCATCGAGATGCACCACTGTCGCCTCACGCAGCACCCGCGGGGTGTCACCGCGCGACGGCAAGGTCAGCGGGTCGCCGGTGATGACGACGAGCGCGGTCACGACGGCCCGCTGGTCGACGAGCTCCTGCACCCCGCCGCGCACCCGCAGTACCGAGTGCCCGGCCGCCGCCAGCTGGAGGATGACGACCAGCACCATCGTCAACATGACCAGCCAGCGCAACGTGAACCGGGCCGCGGACACCGCGCACGCCACCGTGGCCACCCCGGTCGCGGCGGCAGCCACCCACAGGTGGCCGGCCACCGGCATCGCCAAGCTCGCCGCAGCGACGACCCACGCGAGGACGGCGGGCGCGAGCAACCTCAGGTCGCTGCTCGAGGTCGCCCGGCGGCGGGCAAGCGCGTGCCCGAACGCGCCGTCCCCCCTCGTCACAAGGTCACCAGTGGTGTCAGCTGGGCCAGCAGCTTCTCGCCGATGCCGCTCACCTCCCCCAGCTCATCGACACTCGTGAAGCGCCCGTGCTGGGTGCGCCAGTCGAGGATCCGTTGCGCGAGGACAGGCCCCACCCCGGGCAAGGTGTCCAGGGCAGTGAGGTCAGCCGAGTTCAGCGCCACCTGCCCGCCGGAACCTGCACCGGCCCCACCCGTGCCGCCGCTTCCACCAGCACCGGGTGCAGCGCCGGGCCCGGTGAGCTCGCGCGGATCGACGGGATCGTCCGGGGCCGGGATGCGCACCTGCTCACCGTCGACCAGCACCCTCGCCAGGTTGACCCGGCTGAGGTCCGCCCCGCTCTTCGCGCCGCCGGCAGCCGCGACCGCCTGCGCCACGCGCGACCCTGCCGGCAGTTCGCGAACCCCGGGGCGCTTGACCTGTCCGACGACGTGCACGACCACGACGGCGGATGCCTGGCCGGTCGCCGAGGATGCACCTCCCCCACCAGGGGCTGGCGTCACCGACCCCGAGGGCGCCGTCCCCGCGCCCGGCGACGCCGATGGCGCCGAGGTGGTAAGCCCCTGACCCGCCCCCGGTGCCACGCCCACCGGTGCAGCACCGGCGCTGAACCCGGTCGGCCCGGCCCGCGAACCGCCGCCCGGAGCGATCACCGTGCCGTCGGCGTCCGAGCTCGCCCAGAGCACCCGCAGCCCGAAGATGAGGACGGCCAGCACCCCCACGACCACCACCCCGAGCACGGCGGCCCGACGTGGCTGCCAGCGCGCATCGACCAGCGCCGCGGGCAGCCGGAACCACCCGCGGGGCGCGGTCACCCGAGCGTGCCGACCGCCATCCACCGACGGGTCCGACTGTGGTGGCCGGATGCCGTCGGTCAGGTCGCGCTCGCTCGGCACGTAGGCGCTCGGCACACAGGCGCTCGGCACGGACGTGCTGGGTCGGGACCGCAGGCGGGCCAGCGCTCGCGGTGAGAGCTCTTGGACGGGGTGGCGGCGTGACATGCGTCGACCGTACGAATGCCGGGTCGTCGCCACCGCGTCGATCCTGCGGCCTGTGGACGACGCCCCGCCGAGGAGCCCCCTGTGGACAACCGCCCGCTCAGCGCCAGCGGTCAGAACCCCGCTGGTCAGGCTCGGCGGTCAAGACCCCGGTGCGGCCCGGCGGTGCTTGCGGCGCATCAACCACGCCCGGATGTTGCGCTGGTGGCGCGAAAGGACCAGCAACGGCAGCACGATGAGCCACCCCCCGACGAGCTGCGAGACCCCGGGCACCACCCCTGCCGCCCCGGCCACACCCACCGTGGCGACGACGAGCATCGTCACGACGGAGGCCTCACCGACGAACGGCAGCACCGTCTTGGCCAGCACGAACACGACGACGGCCCCGAGCGCGACCCCGGGTGCGATCGCGAGCAGGGCCCCGAGCGCGCTGGCCACCCCCTTGCCGCCCTTGCCGCGCAGGAACGGGCTGAACATGTGACCGAGCACGACGGCGGTGCCGGCGACGATGGCCGCCAGCGTGCCCATGGTGCGCAGCACCAGCAGGCTCGGAAGCCAGGCCTTCGCGACGTCGAGGAGCAGCACGACGACACCCCAGCGCGGGCCGAGCACCCGAGCGGCGTTGGTCGCACCCGGGTTGCCCGAGCCCGACGAGCGCAGGTCACGGCCGAGCGCGCGGGCGAGGATCGTCGCGGGATTGATCGATCCCACGAGGAAACAGAGTGCGGCGACCCCGCACAGCTGGATGACGGACGTGCCCATCGGTCAGCGCGCCACCGCTGGCGGCCCACCCGGAGGCACGAGGGGCACGACGCGAGGCACCACCGCCACGGCGAGCGTTCCCGGCCCGACATGCGCCCCGACGACGGCACCGAGCTCGACGACGACGACCTCGGTTCCCGACCCGAGCCGCGCCCGCAGCCGCTCGGCCAGCCGCTCGGCCCGTTCCGCCGAGTCGAGGTGGTGCACGGCGACATCGACTCCGGCGCCAGCACCACCAGCACCAGCACCACCAGCACCGATCGCCTCGGCCGCCTCGACGGCGAGCTCCTCGAGGCGGGCGATCGCGCGCGACGACGTCCGCACCCGCTCCAGCGGCACGATCTGGCCGTCGCGCAGCCCGAGAATCGGCTTGATCGCCAGCGCGGAACCGAGCATCGCCCCGGCCTTGCCGATCCGTCCACCGCGGCGCAGGTACTCCAGGGTGTCGACGTAGAACATGACGCTCGCTCCGGCGCACGTGGCGCGAACGGCATCCGCGACCTCCCCGGCCGATGCCCCACCGGCGGCCAGCCGCGCGCCCGCGAGGACCGCGAACCCCATCACCATGCCGAGCGCTCGCGAGTCGATGACCGTCACCGGGATCGGCGCCGCGCTCGCGGCGAGGTGAGCGCTGCCGATGGTGCTCGACATCGCCTCGGACAGGTGCACCGAGACCACCGAGTCGGCACCGGCGGCGGCCGCGGCCTCGTAGGCGTCGATGAACGCCGCCGGGGTGGGCCGCGACGTCGTGACCGGGGTGAACGCGCGCAGGGCGGCCGCCACGGCCGCGGGGTCGATGTCGACGCCCTCGGAGTGGGTGCGCCCGCCGACGACGACGTGCAGCGGCACGACCCGGATGTCGAGACCGTCGAGCAGCGCTGACGGCAGGTAGGCCGTGGAGTCGGTGACGAGGGCGGTGCTCACCCGAGCAGGGTAGTCGTCGGTCGTCGCCCCGACAGGTCGCAGCGCCCGGATGCCGGTGGGCAGGTCACGCGTTCTTGCGCGCCGCGATCTTGGCCGCCCGCTCCTCGCGCTTCTCCACGAAGCGGGTGGCCTCTGCGTCCAGGGCGGCGACGGCCGCGGCGAGCTGGTCGCGGGCAGCCTCACCGTCGGCGTCGAGGCCCTCGAGCTCCCAGATGCCCCACTGGCGCAGCAGCGGCTGGACGATGTCGTCGTGGTGGATGCGCAGGTCGTAGATGCCGGCCATCGCCATCTGCACGGCCTTGCGCCCGAAGCCGGGGATGATCGCGCCCGGCATCTGGAAGTTCACGACCTCGTCGGTGATCGCCCGCATCGTCTGGTTGGGCGTCAGCTCGAGCGCCGCCTGGATGATGTTGCGGTAGAAGATCATGTGCAGGTTCTCGTCCTTGGCGACCCTGATCAGCAGCTTCTCCGCGATCGGCTCGTCGGTGAACTTGCCGGTGTTGCGGTGCGAGACCCGGGTGGCCAGTTCCTGGAAGGAGACGTAGGCGCAGACGTTGAGCAGCGGCTTGTCACCGGAGTCGTAGCCGGTCTCCATGGTGTCCATGCGGGCCCGCTCGAGCTCGTCGGGGTCGACCCCGCGCGTGACGAGCAGGTAGTCGCGGATGCAGAACGCGTGACGCCCCTCCTCGGCGGTCCAGCGGTTCACCCAGGCACCCCAGGCGCTGTCGCGCCCGAAGGCGCGCTCGATCTCGCGGTGGTAGCTCGGCAGGTTGTCCTCGGTGAGCAGGTTGACCTCGAGCGCCGTGCGGGCGATCGGCGACAGCTGCGACTGCTCCACCGACCACGGCTCACCGCCGAGCTCCTTGAAGTCGCGGCCGAGCGACCACGGGACGTACTCGTGCGGCATCCACTCCTGGGCGGTGGCGAGGTGGCGGTTGAGGTTCTCCTCCGCCACTGGCTCGAGGGCAGCGAGCAGTCGTCCGGTGTCGAGATCGGCCATGAGTCCTCCTCGGGATCGGCTGTGACCGGCGTCACCTCCGTGGAGTCTCACTCTGCACCGTCACGGCCGCGCAGACCACCCCAGTCGCGCGGCGTTTCCCGGATAACCTCTGCGGCATGGCTGCCGGCGACTGGAAGGACATGTTCGGTGCCGCGTGCGCCGGCGACGAGGAACTCGTGCTGCACCACCTGGCCCGCGGCGTCGACGTGGACTTCTCGCACGCCGAGTACCAGTCGACCGTGCTCGTCGCCGTCATCGACCTCGGGCAGGAACGGATGGCCCACCTGCTGCTCGACCACGGTGCCGACCCGACGCTGATCTCCGTGCTCGAGGGGCAGACCCCTCTGGAGGCCGCGCAGGCCCGAGGGCTGACCAGTGTCGTGGAGCGCCTCGTCGCCATGGGTGCCACCGACGCCTGAGGCCTGCGCGGAACCCGGTCGAACCTGGGAGCCCGGGTACCGCTGGCCCGCTCCCACCATCGAGCGTCGGGTCAGGCCTTCAGCGCCGTCGGGATGCCGTCCACGCACCCGAGCAGGAGCTCCACGTCATCGACGTCACGGGCATCGGTCTTGAACTTCACCTCGAGCTGGCCCTTCTCGTCCTCCTTCTCGAACCGCCAGCCGTCGCGCACGGTGATCGAGCCCAACATCAGTCGGGTGCCGTCGCAGGTGGCGACGACCGTTCCCGCCGCGGTCGGGAAGGATGCCGTTCGCTCGGCGCCGGCGCTCGGCTGCGGCGTCGTCGATGACCCCGGCGACGACGAGGACCCCGACGACGACGAGGGCGACGCGGTCGCGGTGGGTGTGCCCGGCATCCCTGATGTCGCGGACGGGCCGGAGGACACCGGTGACGGGGACGGCGCGACGGTGCGTGCCGCGGACGCCTGCCCCACCCCCCGGCCGGCGCGGTCGACGACGACGAAGGTCACCGTGGCGACCGCTAGCACCACGGCACACCACGCCAGGACCATTCCCACGAGCGCGCGTCGACGTGCCGACACCGCGTTCACCTCCACCCTGCTCTAGCGTGCCCACTGTGGCACACGTCTTGGTCATCGAGGACGACCCCGCGATCCGCTCGTCCCTCGTGCGCTCCCTCACCGACCGCGGTCATGCGGTCTCGAGCGCGCCCGCGGGCATGCCGGGGCTGCAGCAGGCGCTCGACGACCAGCCGGACGTCGTGCTGCTCGACCTCGGACTGCCCGACCTCGACGGGCACAGCCTGCTGACGATGCTGCGGGCGGTGCGAACCACCCCGGTCATCGTCGTCACCGCGCGCGACGACGACCCCTCGATCGTGCGGGCGCTGGACGCGGGGGCCGACGACTACGTCGTCAAACCCTTCGGGATGGACCAGCTCGAGGCGCGCATCCGCGCGGTGCTGCGCCGCTCGAGCGCGGAGGACCCGGCCGCGGCCCTCACCGTCGGTGACCTCGTCATCGAGGCGGCGACGCGCCGGGCCACCCTGCGCGGGGTCGACCTCGACCTCTCGCGCCTGGAGTTCGACCTGCTCCAATTGCTCGCGGGGCGGGCGGGCGAGGTCGTCACCAAGCGCGAGATCCTCGCGCAGGTGTGGAACCAGCCCTACGGCGGCGGCGAGCGCACCGTCGACGTGCACCTGTCGTGGCTGCGGCGCAAGCTCGGCGAGAGCGCGGCTCATCCCGTGTACCTGCACAGCGTTCGCGGCGTCGGGGTGCGCCTGGCGCCACCCTCGGATGCCGGGAGCGGAGTTCCCGGGTGACGCGCCGGATCGCGCTGCTCGTCGCGGCGACGACCTCCGCCGTCGTCGTCGCCTTCATCGTGCCGTTGTGCTTCCTGGTCGCCAACCTCGCGCAGGACCGGGCCACGACGCGCGCCCGCGAGCAGGCGCAAGGAGTGTCGACGCTCGTGGCCACCGTCGGTGACCGCGACGCGCTGGAGCGCACCGTGAGTGACCTCAGCACCCGCGGTCCGGAGGTCGTCGTCGTCGAACCCGACGGCACCGTGCTCGGGCGTGACGGGGTGGGCTCCACCGCCGCCCTGGCCCCGGACACGTGGGCCGCCGTCGAGCGGGCCCGCGTCGTGCAGGGTGCGTTTACCGTGGAGCAGGACCACGGTCTGGATGCCGTCGTGCCGGTCGTCAGCTCGCGCGGGCTCGAGGTCGTGGTCGCCACCGTGCTGCCGGAGGAACTGCGCTCTGGTGTGCGCGGGGCCTGGGCGACGATCGTCGGGCTCGGCCTGGCGCTCATCGCCCTCTCCGTCGCCGTGGCCTTCCGGCTCGGCAGGCGCACGAGCGAACCGGTGCTCGAGGTGGCCCGGGTCGCGCACGCGCTGCGCGAGGGCGACTCCAGTGCCCGCGCCGAGCCCGGCGGCCCCCCGGAGACGGCCGAGCTCGGGCGGGCCCTGAACGCCCTCGCCGACCGCATCCACGAACTGGTCGCCGCCGAACGCGCCCATGCCGCAGACCTCGGCCACCGGCTGCGCACCCCGGTGACAGCCCTGCGCCTGGACACCGACCTCGTCGAGGACGAGGCACTGGGCGCCCGGTTGCGCGAGCACGTCGACGAGCTGCAGCGCAGCATCGACGACGTCGTGCGCGACGCCCGGCGTACCGCGCGCGACGAGCTGCCGGGCACCAGCTCGGTGCCACCGACCGTCGCCGACCGGGTCGACTTCTGGCGACCGCTCGCCGAGGACCAGGGCCGTGACCTCACCCTCGAGGTCAGCGCGGGTGCACACACCCCGGTGCGGCTGGCCGTGCAGGACGTCCGCGAGATCACCGACACCCTGCTCGACAACGTCTTCGCGCACACCCCCGAGGGCACCGCGGCCCGGGTCGTCGTGCACCCGGGGCTCGTGGGCGGCTCGACGGCTGCCGTGGTCATCGTCGTCGAGGACGCCGGCCCGGGGATGCCGTTGCCCTACCGGGGCCGCGGGTACAGCGGGGCCGGGTCGAGCGGGCTGGGGCTGGCGATCGTCCACCGGGTCACCGAGGCCGCGGGTGGGTCGGTGGACCTGGGCACCTCCAGCCTCGGCGGGCTCGCCGTGGCCGTGCACCTCCCGGTCGCGGAGGCGGCACCGGCGCGGCACGAGGGTGCGCAGGGCTGAGCGCCCGGCAGGGGCACCCACGCTCGACCAGCCCTCAGTCGTCGTCGTGGTCGTCGTCCCCACCGTGGTCATCGCCGTCATCGTCGTGGTCGTCATCGTCGTCGTCACGGTCGTCGGCATCGGCACGGTCACCTGCCGTGCGACCCGCCGAGGTGGTGGTGCTCGAGGGGCCGGCGGGCGCCGTGCCGACGATCCGGCGACCAGGGGTCGTGGTGACGCACTCGTCACCGGTGAGCACCGCAGGTGGCTCGCACCCGTCAGCGAGCTGCGTCACCGTCGGTGTGGGCACGGGGGCGACGACGGCCGCGACCGGTGCGACGACGGCATCCTCGCCGGGTGCGGTGGCCGTGTACACCGCGAAGGCCGCGACCGCGCCGAGCAGGGTGCCTGCGGCGATGCTGGTGGAGAGGGACATGGTGGCCTCCGGATCGAGGTGCTGGGGCGAACACCCCGATCGTCGGCGCTGCCCCGTCAAGAGGGCATGGTCACGACGTCAAGCCTTCATCAAGGCTGCCCGGCCACCTCGTTCTCCACGTGCAGGTCGGTTCGCCACGCCGGGTCGGCTCGTTCCCGGTCATGACGCTTCCTTAACACCGCGATGACGTGCGCTTGGCAGCGATGCGGCGACGGTGGGTGCGTGGCGAGCACCACGCCCACCCCTGCACCACCGAGAGGACCACCCCTGTGAGACCACTGCTCAGCCCCACGCAGCGCAACCGCTCACGCGTCGTGCTGACCGTGCTCAGCGGCACCCTCGCTGCCACCGCCGTGGCCGGCACCGGCGTCGCCACGGCCGCGGCAGCCCGCGAGACCGCTCGCGAGGACGCCGCCAAGGCACAGGCCAAGGCGTTGGCCGAGGCGCAGGCTGCCCAGGCCCACCACGAGGCACTGCTCGCCTGGGCGGCTGAGAACCCCGTCGTGGTCACCGTCCCCCGCCCGGTGCGCACGGTCGTCGGCCCCGACGTCATCGTGCGTGCATCGGCGCCGGGAAGCGCCCGGGTCAACGGGTCCTCGGCACCCAGGTCGTCGAAGCGCTCCTCCACGAGCTCCGCGAAAGCCAAGCGCCCCGCTCCTCCCCCGCCACCGCCCGTCGTGAGCGCCGCATCATGACCGCGCGAACGGCATCCACGGACCAGTCCCCGACCCTCGAGACCTCGGCCGGGGCCGCGACCTGGCGTGCGCTCGGCACGTACGTCGACGTGCGGACGACCCCGGATGCCGTTCGCGCCGCCGCCGACATCGCCGTCGACGTGCTCGCGCAGGTCGACGCCGCGTGCAGCCGCTTTCGCCAGGACAGCGACCTCACCCGGGCCAACCAGGCGAGCGGCACCACGGTGCCGGTCTCACCGGTGCTGGCCGCCGCGGTCCGCGTCGCCCTCGAGGCGGCCGAGGACACGGCGGGCATCGTCGACCCCCTGCTCGGCGAGGTGCTGCGTGCGGCAGGCTACGACCGCTCGTTCGAGCTCGTCCCGGCGCAGATCCCAGACCCGGCAGCCCTGCCCCGCGCCCGCGGCAGGTGGCAGGACGTCGAGGTCGGCGAGAGCCACCTGCGTGTCCCGCCCGGATCAGCCCTCGACCTCGGGGCCACGGGCAAGGCCTTCGCCGCCGACCTCGTCGCCCTCACCATCGCCGACGCGCTCGAGGTCCCGGTGCTCGTCAGCCTCGGGGGTGATGTGCGCGTAGCCTCCCCGGGCGACGGTCCCGGGCTCCCCGATGAACACCCGGGCTACACCGTCATCCTCGGCCACACCGTGGCCGACCTCGCCTCGGGCGGCCCGAGTGCCCGGGTGAGCCTCACGCGCGGAGGCCTGGCGACGTCGAGCACCGCGGCGCGGCACTGGCGCCGTGCAGGCCTGACCTGGCACCACCTCGTCGACCCGCGCACCGGCGAGCCCGCGACCGGTCCGTGGCGCACCGTCACCGCGCTGGGCCACACCGCGGCCGCAGCGAACACCGCCAGCACGGCGGCGATCGTCCTCGGCGACACCGCACTGACCTGGCTGTGCGAGCGCGGCGTCGCCGCCCGACTCGTCGACCACGAGGGGCGCGTGACGCGCACCCCGGCGTGGACGGCGTCCGATCTCGAGGAGACCCCATGACCGCCCCCCTGCTCTGGTACCTCAATCGCGGTACCGGCATCGCGCTGCTCGTCGTGTTCAGCGTGACCGTCGTGCTCGGCGTGCTCGCCACCGGCCGCTCGAGCACCCCGCTGTGGCCCCGGTTCGTGACCCAGGGGCTCCACCGCACCCTCGCCGCCTTGTCGGTGCTGCTGCTCGTGGGCCACGCCGTGACCGCGGTCGTCGACGAGTACGTGGACATCCGCTGGTGGCAGGCGTTCGTGCCCTTCGGTGGCACCTACGAGCGCTGGTGGCTCGGCCTGGGGGCCCTCGCCCTCGACGTCACCCTGCTCATCGTCGCGACCTCGCTGGCCCGGGCCCGTATCCCTCACCGCGTGTGGTTCGCCGTGCACCTCACGACGTACGCCGCGTGGGCCGCGGGGGTCGCCCACGGCATCGGCATCGGCACGGATTCGCAGCGGGGCTGGCTGGCCGCGATCACCCTGGGATGCGTCGTCGCCGTCGCGGTCGCCGCGCTCGCCCGGGTCGTCGACGTCGTGCGGTCGCGGCCGCGGAGGTCGGTGGCGCCAGCGCCCTCGACCACGACGCTGGGCGAGCTGTTCCCCGCGACAAGCACCCAGGCCGCCCCCCGCGTGACCTCGGGCGGGGCATCCACCCGTGTCGCGGCACCCACCGGGAGCCGGCGATGATCCGCCCACCCGACGTCGTCGACGTGACACCCGGCCCGATGCTGCTCTCCGGCATCGCGGACGGGCCGAGCCTGGCCGCACACCGCGTGCGCCAAGGCCCCCTGCCCGAGGCGGATGCCGGTGCCCTCCTCGCCGTACTCGCGCCCCTCGCGGTCCGCGGCCGGGGCGGCGCAGGCTTCCCGCTGGCGCGCAAGATCGACACCGTGCTGGCGCACCGCAGTCGGCGCCCCGGCCGGCGCCCGGTCGTCGTCGTCAACGCCGCCGAAGGAGAGCCGGCGAGCGCCAAGGACAGCGCCCTGCTCGACGTCGCCCCCCACCTCGTGCTCGACGGTGCCGTGCTCGCGGCGCGTGCCCTCGGGGCCGGCACCGTGCACCTCGTCACCTCCGTCGACCGCCCCTGGGCCGGGGCTGCGGCGGCCCGAGCCGTCGCGGAACGTGACGACCACGGCATCCGATGGTCCCGGCACGAAGCGCAGGCGCGGTTCGTCTCCGGGCAGGCGCGCGCCGTGCTCGAACTGCTCTCCGGGCGTTCCGGCCTGCCGGTCACTTCGTGGGTCCCGGAGTCCATGTCCGGGCACCGGGGGCGCCCCACCCTGCTCTCCAACGCCGAGTCGTTCGCGCACCTCGCGGCGGCCGTCCATGTCGGGGCCGACAGGTACGCGTCGTACGGCACCCCGCAGGAGCCGGGGACCACGCTGCTCACGCTGACCGAACCGGCGGGTCCCGACGGGTCGTTCGGCGGTTCGTCGGGCGGTTCGGGGCGCGCCGGCGTCGATGGTGTGCCGGTGGTTGGTGTGCGGGTCGTCGAGGTGTGCCACGGCGACGCGGCGTCACAGGTGCTGTCGGCGCAGGCGCTCGCGAACCCGGTGCTCGTCGGCGGCTTCCACGGCGCCTGGCTGAGCCCCCGTGACGTGCCGGCGCTGCGGTGGTCGAACGCCCACCTGAGAGCCCTCGGGGCGTCCCTGGGTGCAGGGTGCGTCATCACGCTGGCGCGGGGCCAGTGCCCCGTCGAGGAGACCGCGCGGATCGTGACCTACCTGGCGGCCGAGTCCGCCAGTCGGTGCGGGCCGTGCTTCAACGGGCTGCCCGCCCTGGCCGACGAGGTGCGTGGGCTGGCCGAGGGCGCCGACACGCGGCGGCGCATCGCCGAGCTCACCGGGCTGGTGCGCGGGCGGGGCGCCTGTGCGCACCCCGATGGCACGGCCCGCATCGTCACCTCGCTGCTCACCACGTTGGACGGCGAGGTTGAGGAACATCTCGACGGCCGGTGCGGATGCCGTGCCCTGAGCACCGTGGGTGCGGCATGAGTGCGGGCGCGGGCGACGTCGTGCTGCGGGTCGACTGGCCCGAGTGCCGGGCACGCGGGCTGTGTGCGGAGCTGCTGCCGGAGCGGATCGTGCTCGACGAGTGGGGCTACCCCGTCGTGCTCGGGCCGGTCAGCCCGGCGCTGCAGGCACTGGCGCGTGAGGCTGCGGACGCCTGCCCACGACGGGCTCTGCACCTGCGCCCTGCCTGACCCCGCCTCCCCCGGCTGGAGAGGCCGGACGTGGTGGGTCGCCAGGGCAGCGGTCGGTCACCAGGGCAGGGGTGCGTCCAGCTCACGGGTGTCGTCGACCGGAGCCCAGCCCTGCTCGGTCAGCTCGTACTCGGCGCCCGGACCGTCGGCGGCCAACGCCGTCACGGCCGCCACCAGCCGGGCCACGTGCTCAGGGGTGCTCGCCAGACCGGCACTGACGCGAACCGCGCTGTCGTGCTCCTCCGACCCCTCCTCGAGCAGCGTGTCGACGAGGATGTGCGCGCAGAACTTGCCGGCCCGCACCCCGATGCCGTGCTCTGCCGACAGCGCTGCCGCCACCAGCTGGCTGTCGAGCCCGTCGACGGTGAACGTCACGACCGGCCCGCGCGCGGTGGCCTCACCGAACAGCGAGTAGGTCTGCACCCCGTCGATCGTGCGCAGGCCGTCGCGCAGCGCCTTCGTGAGAGCAGCCTCGTGGGCGTCGATGGCGGCCCGGTGCTCGCGGATCGTCGCGCACGCAGCCGCGAGCGCCACCGCACCGAGCACGTTCGGGCTGCCGGCCTCGTGGCGGGCAGCACCCGTCGCCCAGCGGGTCGACTCGGGTGTGACCTGCGCGGTCGCGCCGCCACCCGCGAGGTAGGGCGCCGCGGCGTCCAGCCAGTCGCTGCGCCCGGCGAGCACCCCGGTGCCGTAGGGGGCGTGCAGCTTGTGACCCGAGAAGGCGACCCAGTCCACGTCGAGCGCCGCCAGGTCGAGCGGGCGGTGGGCGGCCGACTGCGCGGCGTCGAGCAGCACGCGCGCGCCGTGGCGACGGGCGATGGCCGTCAGGGACTCGACCGGCCAGAACTCGCCGGTGACGTTGCTCGCAGCCGTCAGCACGACCAGGGCTTGGCGCGGGCGCCGAGCGGTGCCGGCCGGCAGGTCACGAAGGGCGCTCTCCAGCAGGACCTCGGCATCGCGGGCGCCGCCCGGCACGGGCAGGCGCACCGTGCCCCGCTTGGACCACGGCAGGAGCGTCGCGTGGTGCTCGGAGTTGAACACGATGACGGTGGTGCCCCGCGGCAGGGCCCGCGCGAGCAGGTTCACCGAGTCGGTGGTGCCGCGGGTGAACACGACGACGTCGTCCTCACGGGCACCGACGAAGCGGGCCACCTCGTCGCGAGCCGCCTCGTAGTGGGCGCTGGTCACCCGCGAGAGCCACCCCGTGCCGCGGTGGACGCTGGAGTACGTGCGGGTCGCCGACTCCACGGCGCTCGCTACCCGCTCGAAGGCCGGGGTGGATGCCGCGTGGTCGAGGTTCGCGTAGTCGACCCAGTCACCGGACAGGGTCGGCACGAGGCCGGCGCGAACCACCGGGGGCAGGCCGGCCTGGTCGAGGCCGGCGGCCCCCCGGTGCGCCGGGTGCGCGAGGCGCGCCACGGCATCCGACCCGGCCCGGGGAGCGAGCAGGGCGACATCGGGGACGGCCCGCAGCCTCGGGCGGCGGTGGAAGGAGTGGGACTGGGTGCTCGGGGCGATCGACACGATGGAGGTCTCCGTCGGGACTGTGGACCTCGGGTGACCCCGTGATCCGCGCTTGCCGGCGCCGGTTTCGACGTCGACCAGGTCGTCACCCGGAGCACCCCACCGCGGAAGGAGGGTTGCTGACCAACGAGCCGGGGCTTGTCGCTGGCACTCATGACCTACGTCGGAAATCGTAGGAGCGGATGCCGCGCCACGGCATCCGCGGTCCACGACGCGAGACACCCCC
>JAGNQK010000033.1:13387-20803 GCA_017989115.1 Dermatophilaceae bacterium
GGTCAGGCCGGGACGACGTTGACCAGCTTGGGTGCCCGGACGATGACGGTGCGGATGCCGTCCGGCGCCGCTGCCTGGACCTTCTCGCTCGCCAGCGCCAGCTCTCGCAGGTCGTCCTCGCTGATGTCCGCGGGCACCTCGAAGCGGTCGCGGACCTTGCCGCGGACCTGCACGACGCAGGTGACGGTGTCCTCGACGAGCAGGGCCGGGTCGGCCACCGGGAACGCCTCGTGGACCAGCGACTCGGTGTGTCCGAGACGCGCCCACAGCTCTTCGGCGATGTGCGGCGCGAGGGGCGCGACCATGAGCACGATCTGCTCGGCGGCCGCGCGGGGCACTCCCCCGGGCAGCTTGGTCAGGGCGTTGTTGAGCTCGGTGAGCCGGGCGATGGCCGTGTTGAAGCCCAGCCCCGCGTAGTCGGCACGCACGGCATCGATGGTGCGGTGCAGCACCCGGTTCGTCGCGTCGTCGATCGGGGTGTCGACGACGACGACCTCGCCGCTCTCCTCGTCGACGACGTTGCGCCACAGCCGCTGGAGGAAGCGCTGGCTGCCGACCACGGCCCGGGTGTCCCAGGGCTTGCTCTGCTCGAGCGGGCCCAGGCCCATCTCGTAGAGGCGGAAGGTGTCGGCACCGAACGATGCATACATCTCGTCGGGACTGACCATGTTCTTCAGCGACTTGCCGATCTTGCCGAACTCGCGGGTGACGGGCTGGCCCTGCCAGGTGAAGGTGCCGTCGGGGCCCTCCTGCACCTCCTTGGCCTCCACCGGCTGGCCGCGGTCGTCGCGGTAGGCCGCGGCCTGGATGTAGCCCTGGCTGAAGTAGGTGCGGAACGGCTCGTCACTGCTCAGGTGGCCCAGGTCGTGCAGCACCTTGTGCCAGAACCGGGCATAGAGCAGGTGCAGCACGGCGTGCTCGACACCGCCGACGTACAGGTCGACGCCACCCGGGTCCCGGGTACCGGCGGGGGCGCCTGCCACGGGCTCGGAGCGCGGGCCCATCCAGTACGCCTCGTTCTCGGGGTCGACGAGGACGCCCTCGTTCGCCGGGTCGAGGTAGCGCAGGTAGTACCAGCACGACCCCGCCCAGTTCGGCATGGTGTTGGTCTCGCGGCGGAAGCGCCGGGTGCCTCGGCCGTCACCGAGGTCGAGGTCGACCTCCACCCAGTCGGGGACACGCGACAGCGGCGGCTCGGGCTCGCTGCTGGCGTCCTCGGCGTCGTAGGTCTTCGGGCTGTAGTCGGGCACCTCGGGCAGCTCGACGGGCAGCATCTCGTCGGGCAGCGCGTGGGCGACACCGTCCTCGTCGAAGACGATCGGGAAGGGCTCACCCCAGTAGCGCTGCCGGCTGAACAGCCAGTCGCGCAGCTTGTAGGTGACGGTCGCTTCGCCGAGGCCCCGCTCGGCCAGGTAGGCGGTGATCCGCTCCTTGGCCTCTGCCACACCCAGCCCGTTGAGGTCGACGTCGTCGTTGCTGCTGTTGATCGCCGGGCCGTCACCGGTGAAGGCGGTGTTCTCGTCGTGCCCCTCGGACGGCTGCACGGTGCGGACGATCGGCAGGTCGAACGCGGTCGCGAAGTCCCAGTCGCGCTCGTCCTGTGCGGGCACGGCCATGATCGCGCCGGTGCCGTAGCCCATGAGCACGTAGTCGGCGATGAACACCGGAACCTGCGTGCCGGTCACCGGGTTGGTGGCCCAGCCACCGGTGAAGACACCGGTCTTGTCCTTGCCCTCCGACTGGCGCTCGATGTCGTTCTTGCGCGAGGCCGCGAGGCGGTAGGCGGCGACGGCCTGCGCCGGGGTGTCGGCGCCACCGGTCCACGCGGGCTTGGTGCCTTCGGGCCAGCCGCCGGCCGGCACGAGCGCGTCGACGAGCGGGTGCTCGGGGGCCAGCACCATGAACGTGGCGCCGAACAGCGTGTCGGGACGGGTCGTGAAGACCTCGATCCCGGCATCCGCCGTCCCGGGGTCGACCAACTGGTCACCGGAGGGACGGGCGATCGGGAAGGTGACCTTCGCACCGTGGCTGCGCCCGATCCAGTTGCGCTGCATGATCTTGACCTTCTCGGGCCACTCGACCCGGTCGAGGTCGTCGGCCAGCCGGTCGGCGTACGCGGTGATCCGCATCATCCACTGGCGCAGGTTGCGCTTGAACACCGGGAAGTTGCCCCGCTCGGAGCGGCCCTCGTTGGTGACCTCCTCGTTGGAGAGCACTGTGCCCAGGCCAGGGCACCAGTTGACCGGCGCCTCGCTCGTGTACGCCAGGCGCGAGGCATCGAGGATGCCGGCGCGCTCGGTCGCGCTCAACGTGTCCCACGCGCGGTCCTCACCACCGGGCAGCGGGCGAGTTCCGTCGCGGTACTCCTGCTCGAGGTCCGCGATGGGGCGGGCGCGGCCGGTCCCGCCGTCGGGGCGCACGGCATCCGCGTCGTACCAGGCGTTGTAGATCTGGGTGAAGATCCACTGCGTCCAGCGGTAGTAGTCGGGGTCGATGGTCTGGATGGCGCGGCGGTCGTCGTGGCCCAGGCCCAGTCGGCGCAGCTGGCGCGCCATGATGACGATGTTGTCCTCGGTGGTCTTGCGCGGGTGCTGGCCGGTCTGCACGGCGTACTGCTCGGCCGGCAACCCGAACGCGTCGTACCCCAGGCAGTGCAGGACGTTCTTGCCGAGCATGCGGTTGAAGCGCGCGAAGACGTCGGTGGCGATGTAGCCGAGCGGGTGCCCGACGTGCAGGCCGGCACCGCTCGGGTAGGGGAACATGTCGAGGACGAGCAGGTGCCCGCCGGAGTGCGCGGCGACCCCCTCGGGGTCTGCCCAGGGGCCGGCCGGGTTCGGGGCGTGGTAGGTGCCGCGCTGCTCCCAGCGGTCCTGCCAGGCCACCTCGATCTGCCCGGCCAGCTCGGCGGTGTAGCGGTACGGGGTCTCGCTCATCTCGTCCTCGTTCGTCGTGTCGTCGTGCGCGGGTGCTCGGTGGTGCGCTCATGAAAAAACCCCTCGCTCAGGAGGGGTCGCCGCGCGGCTGGGGTGGCCGTCGCGGCTAGGTAAGCAGGAGCACCGTGGTCACGGGGTCAGGGTATCGCAGCACGTGGGTCAGGCCAGCAGGCCGGCGACGATCAGGGCCTGCGCACCGTGGTAGGTCAGCATCGTCACGGGCCGGGTCCAGGATCGGGGTTCGACGAAGCGACCCAGGGCCAGCACGGTGTCGCTGACGACGAACAGGCTCACGCCGAGCCCGACGAGCAGCAGCCCGGTGGCCCAGCCGCTGACCGCCATGGCGCCGATGACGAGCATGTAGGCCGCGACGGCGATGGTCAGCGGGGCTCCGCCGGCGGCCCGGGCACCGGGCAGGATGCCGCGCCCCACGGCCAGCGATGCCGAGAGCACGGCGAGCCCGAACCAGCCCCAGCCGGGACGCTCCATCCCAGCGATGACGAAGGACGCGACGAAGAACAGGTGCCCGACCAAGAAGGCCGCGAGCCCCACGACGAAGCGCTTCGATGAGGCGCCGAGCAGCATGACGTCACCGACGAGCCCGAACACGAGCGCGGCCAGAAGCCATCGACCGGATGCCGTGTCGCCGGCTCCCGCGAGCGCCGCCACTGCCAGCAGGGCGATCATCGCGGCCGGTTTGGTGACACGCTCCACGTCACGCCGGTCGCGCACCACCGCCCAGAGGTTGGTGGCCATGATGGCGGCGGTCAGCAGCGCTGCCAGGCCGATCGCCAGGGGCTCGCTCACTGAGCAACCCCGGCGGGAATCACTGTCACGTGGTGCCGGTCTCGGGGTGCCAAATGGGTTGGCAACCGTCGGTCGAACGTCGCCAAGGTCATGTCACGGCATGCCGCGAGGTTCACGAGGTGGACGTCGGTCACGAGCGAGTGACTGACCAGGATTGAGGTGTCGACCTGAGGGTCAATCAGGGAGGAGTGGTCCGGGAGGAACATCCAGCGAGGCTCCGCTCGCATCCCTCTGAGCACGACGGCGATGTCGGAGACCGCGTATGCCTTTCCCGTGATCGCCGGGTTGAGCAACAGCCGGACGAACGCGGACTCGGTCATCGGCGTGGTGGCCCAACCCCCGTTCCACTCGCGCAGGAACGCATGGGCAGCCATGTGGTGGAGGTGCTCACCCAGGGCCAGCGCCACGAGCACGTTGACGTCGAACAGTGCCGTGCGGGGAGTCGACTCCTGGTCGTGGGCGCCGTCCCCGTCAGGCCCGGTGAGGTCACTCATCACGGTGGGCAGCAACCATCTCGTCCGTCACCACATGCCCGGGGACGCCGGACAGCAGCACCGGGAAGGGGCTGTATGTGACGTCGACGGGGCTCGCCGGTGGGGTGAGGCCGCGGCGAGCGAGGGCTGACACCGCAGCCCCCAGCGAGATCCCCTCGGCCCGGGCCAGACTGCGGGCAGCCGCGAGAACCGTCTCGTCAAGATCAAGAGTGGTTCGCATCACCGCACCATAACATCACCGCATCACCTCATCTCGGCGTCGAGCGACTGCTGCACATTCAACGCGCCCAGCGAAGTTCGAGGTGCGCGTCGTCGACCCGACCCGCGACTCCGCGCCGAGCCTTGGCCGCCGCGCCGCGCCGCAGCGCCCCGGGCCCCCGGGCTGCCGGGCTGCCGGGGGGCCGACCCCTAGGTACTTCGTGGGGAGTCCTTTCGCATCGCAAGGAATCCCTTGACCGAAGCAAGAACCTCCCCACAATCCTCGACGGCCCCCGCACCCCTTGCGCGCCGCAAGGAATCCCTTGCGTGGGGCAAGAACCTCCCTCACTCGACCAGGCCCGCTAACACACCGTTGCGCAGGGCAAGGAATCCCTTCACCGGCGCAAGGACTCTCCACGAGGTACCTACTCCCGGGCTCTCAGGATTCTCACCACCGCCCGAACCCACCGGCCACCCGTCCCCGGCGCACACCGCCGCACCGGGACGCAGCTTCGTCGCCGGGGCCCGGCCCTCCCTGCCCGGCGGGCATCCGCACATCTGGGCTGTGGACAACCCCGAACTCGCCTCCGCGCCGGGTGATGATGGCCCGACGCACAACGAACCGGGGGGATCGGAGCATGCCACGCAAGGGCAAAGACTGGGCACGCAGCCGGGGCATCGGACCCGGCGACCGTGAGTGGAACGAGCCGTGGGAGCGGCTGCGCCACCACCTCATGGAACGCCACGGCGAACGCGTCGACGTCGTGCGCCGTCTGGAGCGGCCGGACCCCGACGACCTCCGCAACCTCGCGATCTTCGCGCGTCAGGCCAGCGCCGCCATGGATGCCGACCTGGCCCGCCTCCTCGGCACCATGACCCCTCAGCTCACCCCGCTCGAGCTCGACACCCTGCGACGCATCGCCGACAAGCCGTCCTGCGGCGTCAACCTCGCCGAGTACCTGCGCATCTCCCCCGTCCGGGTCTGCCGGATCCTCAACCGGCTCGACGAGGCGGGGCTGACCGTCCGTGGCCCGACCTACCTCGACGCTCGGGTGCGCCGCGCCGAGGTGACCGACGAGGGCCGGGACTACCTCCACAGCGTCAAGGACCAGCTCCAGGACCTCGCCCACCAGTGGCTCGACGACCTCGAGGACGGCGCAGATCGGGCCCTCGTCCCCCTGCTGGCCACCTTGGCCGACCTCACCTGACCCCTCGGCAGGACCTCCCCAGATCGCTCAGCGCAACTCGAGGTGCCCGTCGTCGATCCGGCCGAGCCGCGTGACCGCGAGGTCGTAGGCATAGCTCTGCACCACCCGCCACGGGCGGCGGCGCCCCTGCTTGGGCAGCAGGTGCGCCGCCCGCTGCACGTACCCCGACGTCAGGTCGAGCATCGGCGCGTCCACGGCATCCGGCTCGTCGTAGCGCGGGGTCGCGACCGACAACCCGCGCCGGTCCAGGTACCGCACGAGCGAACAGAACCACCGGGCCGACAGGTCGGCGCGCAGGGTCCAGCTGGCGTTGGTGTACCCCACGGCCATCGCGAGGTTCGGCACGTCGGAGAGCATCAGCCCCTTGTAGACGTGGCCGCTCGACACATCGACCTCCACCCCGTCGATGAACACCCGCGCTCCCCCGCCGAACTCCATCTGCAGCCCGGTCGCCGTCACGATGACGTCTGCCGGCACGTGCTCGCCGCCGGCAAGTCGGATGCCGTCGCCCTCGAAGGCGTCGATGCTCGCCGTCACGACGCTGGCCCGCCCGTCGCCGAGCACGGTGAACAGGTCGCCGTCCGCCGCGGCGCACAGGCGCTGGTCCCACGGGTCGTACGTCGGTGTGAAGTGCAGCTCCACCGGGTACCCGGCAGGAAGCGCCTGCTCCATCCGTCGACGCAGGAGGCGACGCCCGGCATCCGGGTACCGCCGCAGCACCTGGTACCCGAGGGTGGACAGCACGACGTTCTTGGCGCGCACGACCCGGTGCGCCACGGCATCCGGCATCACCTGCCGTACCCGGGTGGCCACGCGGTCGCGGCTGGGCACCGACGCCACGTAGCTCGGGCTGCGCTGCAGCATGCTCACGTGGCAGGCCCCCGCCTCGACCAGTGCCGGCACGAGGGTCACGGCCGTCGCGCCGCTGCCGATGACGACGACCCGCTTGCCCTGCACCGACAGGTCGTCCGGCCACGCCTGCGGGTGGATGACCGGGCCGGCGAACAGCTCCTGACCGGGAAAGTCGACGACGTGCCCGCCCTCGTAGGAGAAGTAGCCCGTCGCGAGGTAGACCAGCCGCGCGGTGTGCCGCACCGTCCCGGCATCCGTGCGCGCCGTCACCGTCCAGCGCGCGTCATCCGACGACCAGTCCAGCCGCTCGACCCGCTGCCCGTGGTGGATGCGCTCGGTGACCCCGAACTCACGCGCGGTGTCCTGCACGTACTGCCGGATCTGCTCCCCCGACGCCAGGGACGCCTCCCCTCGCCAGGGCCGGAACGGGAAGCCGAGGGTGTACATGTCGGAGTCGGAGCGGATGCCGGGGTAGCGGAACAGGTCCCACGTGCCGCCGACGGCGTCCCGCGACTCGAGCACCGCCCACGCGGTGCCCGGACAGTGCATGCCCAACCGGGCGCCGACGTCGACCCCGGCGATGCCAGCGCCCACGACGAGGACGTCGACATCGAGGGGCCGGGCGTGCGGTGGTGACACCGGGTCAGCGTATTCCGCCTCGGGGCGTGTCAAACCTCGCGCCCGCCGGGGGCCTCACGACTGCGTCCGCGTCGGTGGCCCGTGTGACGATGACCTCATGACCACTCTCTCCGACTTCAGCGCCACGACCCTCACCGGCCAGGAGCGCGACCTCTCCGACTACGCCGGCAAGGTCGTCCTCGTCGTCAACACCGCCAGCAAGTGCGGCCTGACCCCCCAGTACGAAGGCCTGGAAGCCCTGTACCAGGAGTTCAAGGACGACGGCCTCGTCGTGCTCGGCTTCCC
>JAGNQK010000034.1:0-5282 GCA_017989115.1 Dermatophilaceae bacterium
ACGGGCAGCGGCCCGCTGGCTGGCCCGACGTACGTGCCGTTGGAGGACTGGAGGTCCTCGACCCACCAGCGCTGACCATCGGTGGTCAGCTGGGCCTGTCGGCGGCTGACACCGGGGTCACCGGTGAGGTCGACCTCGGGGTGGATGTTGCGGCTGGTCGACGGCCGCCCGACGAGCACGCTCTTCGCGCGCAGGAGCACGGTGTTCGGCAGGCCCGGCGACGGGCAGGGATCGATGCTGGCCTGTGCGCTGTACCAGTCGGGATCGACCCACACCTCGACGACCCACTCGGCCGCGATCGGCTGGGCCAGCGGTGTCGGGGCCTGCGTGGTCGAGGACGACGCGCTCGCGGCCGCGCCGCCAGCAACCTGCCCCACACCCTCTCCGCCGCCTTCGCCCCCACCCAGAGGCTGGGCCGAGCGGGGCATGGTGCCGGTGGTGAAGTCGTAGCCGCAGGCCTCGCAGAACAGGGCCGAGGCGGCCTTGTCCGCACCGCAGCTGGGGCACGTCTCGGGCTCGGCCTCGGGGGTGGATGCCGTGGCGCCCCCTTCCGGGGTCGCGGCACCGCCCGCTGCCGCTCCGTTCTGCGAGATCGGGGCGCCGCAGGTGTCGCAGTAGTCCGAGGCCTGGGAGTCGTGGCCGTTGGGGCAGACGGCGGGGGTGCTCACTTCTTCACCCGCGTCGTCTTCGTGGACGCCGTGTCCAGGGCCATCTCGTCGAGCTTGTCGACGCTGCGCCTGAGCCGGACCGTCCCGGTGTCGGCGTCCTCGATCTCGACGATCTTGCGCAACCTGGTGGTGGCCTCCTCGTTACCGGTCTCGGCCGCGAGCTGGACCGCCCGGCCGAGCTTGGCGGTCGCGGTGTCGCTGTCCCCCGCGGCCTTGGCCGCCAGTCCGTCCTGGATCACCTCGGCCAGCTCGGCCTGCCCGGTGTAGTGCGCGACGGCGGGGTCGATGCGCGTGGTGAGCGTGTCGTCGTTGGACCACAGCGCCTTCACGAGACCCTGGGCGAGCACCTCGTCACCGACGGCGAGCTGCACGCGGGCTGCAAGCTGCTCCTGCCCGACGACCTTGGCCGGCAGGCGGACCGCCACGTGGTAGTCGCGCGACTCATCTCCCCAGGCGCCGGTCGGGTAGGCGCCGGTGAGCGGGTTGACGTCCTGGCGGCGGGCGGTGAGGTCCTCGACGGTCGGGGCGACCTGACGCACGAACAGCACCTGCGCCCCCTGGGGTGCCCACACCCGAAGGGCTGCCTCGGCGACGCCGCGCCCCATCGCGGTCCGCATGATGCCCTCGAAGTCGGCGGCCATGTCCTCCGGGCGGGCGATGAGGTCGACCGTTCCCATCAGGGCGGTGGCGATGCGGCGCACCTCGGCGACCTCCCACGCGGCGCCCACCCCGCGGCAGTCGGCCTGGAACCGGCCGCGGGCGCCCTCGATCGCCGCCGAGAGCTGCTCGGGGCTCTCGTGCTGGTTGATGCCGTCGGTGAGCAGGATCGCGTGTCGCTGCACCGCCGACGGGACGCTGGCAAGTACCCGGGTGGCCAGGGTCAGCCAGGTGCCCATGGCGGTGCCGCCGTCTGCGGCGAACCCGGCGACGGCCGCCTTGGCCTGCGCCCGGGTCTGGGCGTCCATGCGCACCATGCCGAGCTCCCGGCCGTACGGGTAGGCCAGCCTGGCCTCGTGGCTCCCCGCGATCACCGCGAACCAGACACCGTCGTTGATCTGGTCCAGGGCGGCGGCCGCCGCGGTGCGCGCCGCCGCGATGTTCTCGCCGTCCATCGACCCCGAGGTGTCGACGATGACGAGCTCGGCGGCGTCACCGGCGCCGGCCTGACCGACCGCCCCCGCGCCGGTGCAGGTGATGGTGACGATGGCGTGCACGTCCGTGCCCCCGTCGGGCAGGAACTCGTTCTGGTAGACGTCAGCGGAGAACGTTGGCATCTGCGGAGACTTCCTCTCGGTGGGCCGCGGGCGGGGTACCCGTCGCGGTGGGGGTCGGGTCGATGCGGGCCAGCGCCACGGTGATGTTGTCGCGCCCACCCTGGGCGTTGGCCCACTGCACGAGCGCCGCTGCGAGCGGTAGTGGCTCGCCACCCACGCTCGCCATCGTCGCACTGACCAGCTGTGCCAGGTCGGCCGGAGCGGAGCAGTAGTTCCACAGGCCGTCGGAGCAGACGAGCACCCAGCCGGGGGCGTCGAGGGCGAGCGAGACGGTGCGTGGCGTGTGGTCGGGGGCGTCGCTGCCGAGCCACCTGGTGATGGCGTGGGCATGCGGGCCGTTCTCGGCGACCTCCCGGTCGGCGCCGGCCGCGATCTGGTCGGCCGCGAACGAGTCGTCCGTCGTCAGCAGGGCGGCGTCACCGACGTCAGGGACCCAGTAGGCCCGGCTGTCGCCGACCCAACCCACGACGAGCACCGGGCCGTCGACGACTCCCGCGACGAACGTGCAGGATGCCGGGTTGCCGGGCCCCGGGGCGGTGTTGGCGATGACTGCGGTGTTGGCGGCATCCGCGGCGAGGGACAGGGCGCGCGCCGTCGCGGCGACCCCACTGGCGGGGGTGCCGAGGCCGCGCGGCTGGGAGTGCTGGAGCACGTCGCGTGCTGCCCTGGCCGCGGCCAGGCTCGCGACGTCGGAGTCGGTCGAGCTGGAGACGCCGTCGCACACGACGAGCACGGCCCGCTCCCCCGGCGTCGACGACGCGGCCAGGGCCACGGCATCCTCGTTGCGATGGTGGCGGATCCCGCGGTCGCACACCGCGGCGACCCACGCCGCGGGCTGCTCGGTGAAGTGGTCGCGCGGCTTGACGGCCGCGGTGCCGCACTCGGTGCAGTAGCCGTCGTCGGCGACCGCTCCACCGCAGGAGTGGCACGCGGGCACTGCTCCCGCTGCCGCGGCCGGCGTCGCCGCCGCCGTCGGCACCTCCTCCAGCGGCTCGCCCGCTGGTGCCGCCGCTGCCACGCCGGCCTCCGCACGGGTGCCAGCGGTCGCAGGTGTGCCAGCGCTTGCGGGGGTGCCCAGGTCGGCGCCGCAGCCCTCGCAGAACCGCTCGCCCGCGCTCACGTGGCTGCCACACGACGGGCAGGGGGTCGCCTCATCGGTCATCGCAGGGTCCACCGCCGCACGCCGTTGGCCCGATCGACGAGCGCCACTTTCGTGTCCCGGTCGTCGGTGATCGCGGCGAGTTCGCGCAGGGCCGACTCGAGGCCGTCGCGCAGCGCCGGCTCGGATGCCGGATGCCCACCGAGGCGGATCGTGGAGTCTCCGCCCCCGCCCTGGACCAGCTCCAGGGCCTCGGAGAACACCTCGACCCGAAAGCGTGACCGGTCCGTCGGGTCGATGGTGAGGTTGTCGATGCTGTCGAGCGCCTGGGCCAGGGAGGGCAGGCCGCCGCCGGACGAGGCCAGCAGGCCGGCCCGGCGCCGTCGAGCCCGGGTGAACGCCCTGCTCGTGCCGGGGACGAGGTCGAGGGCGCGCACGGCTCCTGCGACGTCACCGCGCGCGGCGCGGATGCGCGCCAGGCCGAAGGCCGCGGGAGCGATGTAGTTGGCGTCGGTTCGGGCACACACGGTGTAGAGCGACTCGGCGACATCGGCCTCTCCCCCGCTCTCGCAGGCGAAGGCCAGCGCCAGTTTCGGAGCCAGCTCACCGGGGACCTGCCCGTAGACGGCGTTGAAGGCGCTCTGCGCCTGCGTGGTGTCACCTCGGGCCAGCGCGAGCAGACCCGACATCCACACCGCCCGCCAGTCCCACGGATCGTTGGCCAGCAGGGTCTGCACGGCATCGTCCACGCGCGCACCCTGGGCTGCCTCGAGGCCGGCCCTGGCCCGGGCCAGCAGCACCTCCGCGCTGATCTCGGGGGCTCCCTGGAGCGCCTCGAGCCGCTGGAGCGGGTCGTCGATGCTGACCGTGCGCAGCCACGACAGCTGCGGGTCGCCCTCATCAGGTCGCAGACCGGGCAGGTCCTGCCAGTTCAGGGAGTCATCGGCCACGGTGGGGACGTCGAAGAGCAACGACGACGTCGAGTGCTCGGCCGCACCGCGGCGGTGCTGCGCCACCACCTCGCGCAGCACGCCGAGCAGCTGCACGCGCAGCTCGTCGGCAGAGGCGAAGCGGTCGGCCGGGTCCGGGGCACAGGCCTTGAGCAGCAGGCGGTAGAAGGAGTCGTACTCCTGGAACAACGGGGTGTCGGCGAGCGGCGGCAGGCTGCTCACGTAGGTGCTCTGGTAGCCCCGGAACTCCATCGCGAGCACGACGAGGGTGCGGCCGATGGTGTAGATGTCCGAGGCCACCGACGGCCCGACCTCCGCGACCTCGGGGGCCTGGTAGCCGACGGTGCCGTAGATCGCGGAGTCCGCGTCGTCGATCCGCCGGACCCCACCGAGGTCGATCAGGCGCACGGCGTCACCCACCTGGATGACGTTGTCCGGCTTGAAGTCGCAGTAGACGAGGTCGAGGTCGTGCAGGTAGGAGAACGCGGGGAGCACCTCGAGCACGAAGGCGATCGCCTGGTCGACGGGCAGCGGGTTGTAGGCCCCACCCGCCTCCTTCATCCGCGCCTTGAGCAACTGCTTGAGCGAGGTCCCGCCGACGTACTCCATGACGATGTAGCCGGCACCCTCGTGGGTGACGAAGTTGTAGATCTCGACGATGAGCGGGTGCTCGACCTGCGCGAGGAACTGCCGCTCGGCGATGGCCGCGGCAAGGGCATCGGGGTCACCCGAGTTGAGCAGGCCCTTGAGGACGACCCACCGGTCGGAGACGTTGCGGTCGCGGGCGGCGTAGATCCAGCCCAGGCCACCGTGGGCGATCGCCCCGGCGACGACGTACTGACCGCCGACGACGTCGCCGGGCTTGAGCTTCGGGGTGAAGGAGAAGGGGTTGCGGCACGTGGGGCAGAACCCCTCGGTGCGACCGGGCTGCCCGTCGCGGGAGCGACCCACCGGTGACCCGCACGAGGGGCAGGTGCGCCGGTCCTCGGGGACCATCGGGTTCTCGAGCACGGCCTTGGCCGCGTCGACTGCGGCGACCGGGGGGATCGTCGTCAGTCCTGCGCCGAGACGGGCCCCGCGCAGGCGGGTCGACGAGGTCCCGACCCTGCGGGTGACCGAACTGCCGCCGGCCCCGGCGCGCGCGGAGCCCAGGGCGGTGGACGCGAGGCGGTTCGATGCGCGCGACACCGTGGACGGGCTGTGGGCCACCCCGGCCGGTGCCGTGGCGGTGGATGCCGCGCCGGCTGGTGGGGCGTTCGAGGTGGGTGCGGCACTCGAGGTGGGTGCGGCA
>JAGNQK010000034.1:5382-20623 GCA_017989115.1 Dermatophilaceae bacterium
TCGAGGTGGGTGCGGCACTCGAGGTGGGTGCGGCAGGCGAGCCGCAGACGTCGCAGTAGCCGTCCAGGATCGAGCCCGTGCAGCCGGGCTCGGCGCAGGCCGTCGTGCTCATCGGTGTCCTCCCCGTGTCTGGTGGATTGATCCGCCGCCCGTGGTCGGCAGCGCCCCCAGGTAGGCCTGGTAGGCCGCCATGAGGGCCCGTGCCCGGACCAGGTCGGCGGGCGAGGCGTCCACGGTGTCCCGCACTCGCCCAGCGAGCTCGTCGAGGTCCGCCAGGAGCGCCGTTCCCGACCCGCCCGCGGCCAGGGTGGCCTTGGCGGCGTACGCCTCGAGGCGGCCACGCAGTTCGTCCCGCTCCGCGAGGGCCGAGGCGTACGCGTCCTGGGCGATGGTCAGGGCGCGCCCGACGGCATCCAACCTGACGAGGTAGGCGTCGACGGCATCCGGCTCGGTGGGCACCGGGCCGAGGGCCGAGACGTCGGGCACGGCGAACCGCGGAGCCGGCACGACCTGCGCCACACACCGCACCTCGAGCGCGCGGACCGCGGCACCACGCGCCTCGAGCTCTGCGCGAAGGGCACGAGCGCGGGCCTCGTCGTGGGCGTCAGCCCGCCGGGTGGACGCACCGACGATGAGGTCCCGTTCGGCGCGCGCGCACTCCTGCTCGAGGGGACCGAGCAGGCCCCCGACGTCAGCGCCGCGCTGGGCGCGGGCCGCCACGTCGGACAGTCTGGTGTCGAGTCGGTCGAGGGTGGCGCTCGCGGACTGCCGCCCGATGGCGCTCTCGCGCTCGACGAGGTCGCGGACCCGTTCGACCGAGGCGCGCAACGACCGCAGGCGCGCCTGGACGTCGGCCTCGGAGGCGTCGAGGCCGAGGCGGGCGCGCAGGGAAGCGGCGAGGGCGTCGCTGAGGCGGCAGGCCTCGGGCAGCGAGACCGCCAGCGCTCCCCCGGCGGAGACCGGCCCCCCAGAGGTCGTGGTGTCGAGTCGTCCCCAGATCAGGGTGGACAACCGCTCGAGCTCGGTCGGGCCGACACGGCCTGAGTCCCACGTCGCCACGAGGAGGTCGTGCCGGTCGGCGACAGCCTTCCACAGCGCCATCGACAGCAGCAGGTCACCCGTGTGCGTCGACCCGTCACTCGCGGCGAGGGCCGCCTCGTCGATGTGGTCGAGCTCGCGCTTGCGCTCCTCGCGCCAGGTGCCGAGGGCGCTGAGGTACTCCAGCGCGTCCTGCGCCTGCAGCGGCTGCCCGAGTCGACCGGGCGCCCGGGGTGCGGTGGCCTTCCTCGCCACGGAGATCACGGGTTCCGCCCGTAGACGGGGGCCGGTGGCTTGGGGGCCGGGCCGAGGGCCTCGGCGAGCCACGTGGTGTAGGTGGCCTTCCAGCGGCCGTCGGCCTTCATGTCGGCGAGCACCCCGTTGACGAACCGCACGAAGTCGACGTTCTCCTGGTTGACCCCCAGCCCGTAGGGCTCGGCGGTGAAGGCCGCCCCCTGGACGACCTCGACGAAGGGGTCCTGTGCGGCCAGGCCGGCGAGCACCGTGTCGTCGCCGGTGATGGCGTCGACCGCCCCCTGCTGGAAGAGCACGAGGCACCCGGTGTGCGTGCTCGCGCCGACCGCCTCGACCCCCTCGAAGGTGCGCAGCTTGTCCATGCTCGTCGACCCGTTCGGAGCACAGACCTTCTTGCCGACGAGGTCGCGGATGCCGGTGATCTCACCTCCGCTGTCGGTGCGCTCCCCGAGCCGGACCATGACCTTCTGGCCGGAACGGTAGTACTCGGTGGAGAAGGCGATCTCCTTCCACCGGGCGCAGGTGATCGTCATGTTGCGGGCGACGATGTCGACGCTGCCGTCCTGGAGCGACGGCAGCCGCTGCGCCGCGGTGATCACGCGCAGCTCGACCTTGTCCGGGCTGCCGAAGATCGCCTGTGACACCGCGCGGATCATGTCGATGTCGAAGCCCTCGATGCGGCCGTTGATCGGGTTGCGCGCGGCCAGCGTCAGCGTGTCGGCCGAGACACCGGCGATGAGGCGGCCACGCTGCTGGATCTCGCGCATCGTCGAGCCGGCGGGCATCGCACCCGGTGCAGGCATGGGTTTGAGCGGTTCGTAGGAGGCCAGGCAGTTGGCCGTGACGACGTCGGTGCCCGTCGGCGCTGGCGACGGGCTGGCCGACGGCGACGGCGTGGCCGAGGGGCTGGCCGTGGGTGACGGGGTGTAAAGGGGGGTCGGGTCGTAGGCCCCTGCGCTGGAGCAGGCAGCCGCGAGCGTCACAGCGGCGACGAGGGCGAGGGCGGCGCCCGCCCTGGACGTCTCCCTGGACATCGCCGTCGCCGTCACCCTGGAGGTCGTTGCGAAGGTCGCCGTGGCGGTGGCCCTGACGGCGGCGCTGCTGCGACCGGCTCGCGTCTCGCGGCTCATCGGTACTCCTCCAGTCGCTGCGAGACTCCCCACCAGGACAACCCTGCCGCCAGCAACCCCACGAGCACGCTCAGGATCCCACCGATGGGCAGCCAGCCCCCGGTGTCGGCGAGGGAGGAGGCGGTGCGGTCCGCGACGTCGCTCAGCACCTGGGCGGAGTCCTCGTCGAAGGCCGCGAAGGTCGTGTTCCCGGTGCCGGCACCGGTGCCGGTTGCCAGGTCCACGGCGCCGTCCCAGTCACCGGAGTCGTCCAGGGCCCGGATCTCCTCGTGGGCGGCGACGTAGTCGGCCCACAGCTGCTCGTCCAGGCCGGTGGCGACGAGGTTGGCATCAAGCGTGGCGAACTGCGTCGTGACCGCCTCGGACGACGCCGCCCAGGCCTCCTGGAAGGCTGCCCCCGACCCACGAGCGATCAGGGTGAGGCTCTCGTTGGCCTTGGCGTCGAAGGCGGCCGTGCGCGCGGCGGCGACAGCGCGGGTGGCGGCGTACTCGCCGTCGCGAGTGGTGTCGACATCGGCCTTGACCCCGAGGAGCCCGGCGGCCCCGCCCACGAGCGTGACCAGCACGACGAGGGCCGCACCGGCCAGCGGCACGTTGACGTACCTGTGGGAGTGCCGAGCGATCCAGGTGAGGGCTGCGCCGAGTGCCGCGAGGGCCAGCAGGCCGGGGACCATCAGCCACCACAGGGCCTGGCCTGCTCGGTTGAACTCCAGCGCCACGCGCTCGTCGTTGGCCTGCGCGAGGTTGCTGAGCAGGGGCAGTGCCTGCGCCCGCAGGTCCGCGCTGGCCGAGCGAAGGTACTGCGCGCCGATCGGCAACCCCTGACGGTTGTTGGCCCGAGCGATCTCGATCTGACCTGCGTACGCCACGAGCTCGGTGTTGAGGGCGGCCAGCGCGGCGCCGTCGGCGGGCTGGTTCTGTGCGGCCTCGGCGATGAGGGCGGATGCCGTGGCGATCGCCGTCGTGTATGCCTCGCGTTGGCTGGCCGGCTCGAGGCCGCCGACGAGGAAGGCATTCGTGGCGACGGCGTCGGCCTGCACGACGTTGGTCTGGATCGCCTGGATCCGCACCACCTGGTCGGCGTTCGCCGCGGCCCGATCGACGGCGCCCGACGCCGAGCGGAAGGCCTGCGCAGCGCCGAGCCCGAACACCAGGGCCGCGACGACCCCGAGCACCCCTAGTGCACGCAGCCGGCCGGGCGTGCCGGCCAGCAGCCCCGTCAGCGCGCTGCCGGCTGCACCGGACGGTGCCGGGGCCCCTGCCGGTGGCGCAGGCGGGGCGGGCGTTGCGGCCGGTCGGCCTGCCGAGGCCGCAGTGGCGGCGGCCGCCGCAGCACTGGGGGTCGGGGGCGGTGGCGGGGTGGCCATCGCTGACGTGGGGGTCGTCACGGGGTGCCTCCAGATGACGTGGGCTCGTGTGACGCAGGAAGGTCGGGGTCGGCTCCGTCGACGGCCAGGTCCTCCGACGACGGGGGTGCACTGGCGACCGCGGGCATGTCGTCCGGTGCAGCATCGTCCGCGGGCATGTCGTCCGGTGCTGTGTCGTCCTGTGGCTCGGTGTCGAAGTCCTTGGCGACGAGTTGCCGCAACTGTTCCAGGGTCGGGTTGTCGACCTTCCGCAGCCGCCACGCGTGGTGACCGATCGCCGCCTCGAGGGCGTTGCGCGAGAACCGGCCGTTGCCGAAGCCGTCCCCCCGAGGGGTGCGGGCCAGCACCTCCCGGAAGCGCTCGACGGCCTCGGGGAGCACTTCGTAGTCCGCACCCTTGGCCACGTGCAGCAGGATCGCGACGAGCTCGTCGTCGGTGTAGTCCTCGAACTCGATGGTCGTGCGGAAGCGGCTGGCCAGACCGGGGTTGGCACCGATGAAGGTCTCCATCGGCGCCGGGTATCCCGCCACGATGACGACGAGGTCGTCTCGGCGGTCCTCCATCTCCTTGACGAGCGTGTCGACGGCCTCGCGCCCGTACTGGTCGCCACTGGGGCCGCTGCTCGTCAGGCTGTAGGCCTCGTCGATGAAGAGCACTCCCCCGGCCGCGGAGGCGACGACCTCGGCCGTCTTGGTCGCCGTCTGCCCGAGGTAGCCGGCGACGAGTTCCGAGCGGTCGACCTCGACGAGGTGGCCCTCGGAGAGCAGCTCGAGCGCCTGGTAGATGCCTCCGACAAGACGGGCGACGGTGGTCTTCCCGGTGCCGGGGTTGCCGGTGAACACCAGGTGGCGCGTCATCGTCGGCGCCTTGAGACCGGCATCCACCCGAAGCTTCTCGACCCGCAGCACCGCCACCTGGCGGTGGATCTCGCGCTTGACCCGCTCGAGGCCGATGAGGCCGTCGAGCTCGGCGAGCAGCTCCTCGAGGCTGCGGGCGGGTTCCGGCGCCTCCTCGACCGGCTCCGGCGCAGCGGGATCGACCTGCGGCTGCCCCGCGGGCGCGGGTGCCTCGCCCCCCGGCACCGACGTCTCCCACGCCGCGACGGCCGGGTTCGGCCACGTCGCAGGCCTCAAAGGGATGTGCTCCGGTACCAACCCGGGATGCGTACGGGTGACCGCACCGAGCTGGGCGGCGGCGGCGACCGACGCGTTGCCGATGACGCGCATCGTCGGTTCACCGAGACCACAGGCTGCGGACGCGACCCGCGCCAGAGCCTGCGCGTAGTCACCCGCGGACGAGGACGCCTGCGCGACGAGGCCGCTCAGGATAGCCGTCGGCGACTCCCGCCAGCGGCGGCCCCTGCTCGCCGCGTCGAAGAAGGCCTGGGTCGCCGAGGCACCGGATGCCGTGGCGCCGGATGCCGTGACACCGGCTGCCGCGGCCCAGTCGCTGGCCGCACCCGGCGCGGACTCCGCGACGGCTGCGGCGAGCTGGAGGGCTTCACGACGCGCCGCCGCCACGTCGAGCCCGGCGCTGGAAGCCAGCGCCGCGACGGCATCCACCGCCTCCTCGAGCGTCGGGGTGGCCTTCGGGTCGGTGTGGTTCTGGGCCGGGGTCATGCCGCCCCGGACCCGGACGGTGGCTGGAGGCGCTGCGGCCCGGCTGGCCCGTCCTCCGGCGACGAGGGCGGTGACGGGATGGCAGGCGGCGACAAGGGCGCGGAGCCGGCGGGGCCACCGACGTCGAGGGACCCTCCGTTGCTCGCCGACCCGAACTTCTCGGCGAGGAAGCGGCCGTGCGCGACGAGGGCGTCGGCATCCTCACGGCACACTGCGTCGAAGACCTGGTCCATCGTCGCCGCCAGCAGGTCGAGCTGGTCGACGAGCACCATGAGCGATGACTTGCCGTTGTCCACGGGACGGTTGTCCGCGAACTGGCGCGGCAGGCGGAGGTAGCCGCCGATCGCCTCGGGCAGGTAGTTCGTCGCGGTGGCCATCACCGTGTAGGCCCGAGGGCTGCCGGCGCCCAGGCGCGACAGCCGCGGGATCGTGTCGCGCACGACGTGGTCGATCCTGCGCACCCTCGAGGCGACCGGGCCGGGGACCGCCCCGTCGGAGACCATCGCAGCGACCCGGTCCAGGGAGGCGAGGAGGTCATCGCTCGTCGGCACCGAGGGCACCACGAGCCGATCACTCGCGGAGCCCTGCTCGTCGCGACCGAACAGACGGCCGAGGAAACCACCCGACATGTGCTCACTATGCCCTGAGCGCGGGATCAGCGTGCGCCGCCGCCCGGTTCGCCGAGATCGAGTGAGCCGTGCACGAGCGGGTCGTGCTGGCGCTGGACCCGCTCGAGGTAGGCCTGCGACTTGGTGACCTCGGTCTCCAGGGTGCCGATGGTCGCCGCCATGGTGTCCAGGGCCTGCACCTTGAAGGCGTCGATGGCATCCATGGTCGCGTAGATGTTGGCGAAAGCCGCCTGGAGCTGCGGAAGGCCGACCGTCGCGGACGCGGCCTGCTGCTGGATCTGCACCGAGTTCTCGCGCAGCATCTCGCTCGTGCGCTGGATCATCCCGCTCGTCGTCGTGTTGAGCGCCGTGATCTGGTCGAGCACGAGCTTCTGGTTGCCGAGCGCCTGCGCGACGATGACGGCGGTCCGCAGCGCCGAGACCGTGGTGGTCGACGCGCGGTCCACACCCTTGATGAGCTCGATGTTGTTCTTGATCACGATGTCGATGGCCAGGTAGTTCTGGATCGACACCGCCAGCTGGGTGAGGAGGTCCTGGTGCTTCTGGCGGACGTAGAAGAGCACGTCGTCACGCAGTGCTCGCGCCTTGTCGGGGTCGGTGGCCTCGAGCTCGGCGACGCTGGCTGCGAGGCGCGCGTCGAGCCGCTCGGCGACGTAGACGTACTGGTTGAGCCGCCCCATGGCCTTCCAGAGCTGCTGCTTCTCGAGGTTGAGCGCGGCGTTGTCCTTGGCGAGCTCGTCCTGGCCGTCGCGCAACGCGTGCAAGATGCCGTCGAGGTGGCTCTGCGCTGACTGGTACTTGCGGAAGTAGTCGTTGACCTTGTCGCCGAAGGGCAGCATGCCGAGCAGCTTCTTGGTGCCGGTCGCTTCCTTGGGGTCGAGGTCCTCGACGGTGCGGCGCAGCTCGAGCAGCGTGGCCCCGACCTTCGAGCCCTGCGACAGGCCACCTTCCTGCAGGGCCTTCACCGGAGACTTCAGCAGCCGGTTCGACGTCTCGGCGGCGGCGCGGATGTCGGTGTCGCCCATGGTGCGCACGTCGGTGGCCTTGGCCGCGAACTCCGGCGACCGGGGCGCGGCCTGCAGCAGCGTCTGGAGGTAGTCGTCGACCTTGGCGTCCAGGCCCGGAAGCGCAGCGGCCTCGACGGCCGGAGCCATCTTCGGGGCGGCCGTGGCGGCGACCACGGCCGGCGGCTCAGGGACCGTCAGGGTGAGGGTGGCCTCCGGCGGCGCGAGCGGCTGCGGCGTTGCGTCGGACATCGTGGTCCCTCTTCCTGGGTCTGCTTCACCTGCACGGTCCGCCTCCCCGTGGGCGGAGCGCCAATGTACCTCCCACCCGCTCGGATCGCGCGGATCCGGCTGCTTCGGGCGTCGTGTGGTGAGAACTGGCAAACGGCCCAAGAACGACGAAGCGGCCAGAGGCTCGATTCTCGTCGATCCTCAGGCCGCCTCACGTGGTCGGGCTGACAGGATTTGAACTTGTTTTCGGCGCCATTCTCAGCAAGCCTCGGGTGAGCCATTCCGACGCCGGCTGGTACTCTGACCTGCAGAGATACCAAGATGGCCCGGTGACGCGAATGGACACGACTGGCCATAAAGAGACACTCGTTGTTGCACGTATGTTGCACGGAAGGGGTCCCAATGTCACCGTCTGCGCTCCCACACTCCCCCAGCGCCGAGCCTGTCGCCGCCTCCCGCAAGGCACGCACCAGCGCCCGAACAGCCGGACGACGACGAGGCTTCGGCCACCTGCGCAGGCTGCCCTCCCGGCGCTACCAGGCCAGCTATCTCGGACCGGACGGGGACCGTCACATCGCGCCCACGACGTTCCAGACCAAGGGGGATGCCGAGGCGTGGCTGAGCATGCAGTCCGCTGCGATCACCGAAGGCCGATGGCGACCCGCCCCGGCCGCCATCGCACCGCGTCCCCGTTTCGACGACTACGCCCGTGCCTGGCTGGGGAGGCGTGAGCTCAAGCCACGCACCCGGGTGGAGTACGCGCGGCTGATCGAGGTCCTCGTCACGACGTTCGGACCCAGCCGGCTCGACGCGATCACCCGGGACGACGTCCGCTCCTGGCACGCCGCGTGGGGTCCAGAGCGACCGACTGCTCGAGCCCACACATACGCCCTGATGCGCACCATCCTGAACACGGCGGTTGAGGAAGAGCTGCTGGCCACCAACCCCTGCCGCATTCGGGGCGGAGGCCGGCCTGCGGGACGCTCGGGCATGCGCCCGGCCACCGTCGAGGAGATCGGGCAGATCGCCGCCGGCATGCCCGAGCGCTACCGGCTCATGGTTCAGCTGGCCGCCTGGTGTGCCATCCGGTTCGGTGAGCTCACCGAGCTTCGCCGAAAGGACATCGACGTGCGCCACGGTGTCATCCGGGTTCGCCGCGCGGTGACGTGGCCCAACGGTCAGGCCCACGTCGGCACCCCCAAGTCGGATGCCGGGATCCGGGACGTGAGCATTCCCCCTCACCTACTCCCCGACATCCGCAACCACCTCAACCGGTTCGCGGAGAAGGGCTCGGACGGCCTGGTCTTCCCCAACACCGACGGCCAGCACATGCACCATGGCAGCCTCTACAAGGTCTACAGGCCAGCCCGCGCCGCCGCGGGTCGCCCGGACCTGCGGTGGCACGACCTCCGCCACACTGGAGCGACGCTCGCTGCCCAGGCCGGAGCCACTACTCGGGAGCTTATGGACCGCCTCGGGCACTCGACGTCGGCGATGGCCATGCGTTACCAACACGTGGCTGACGGCCGACCTGCAGAGATCGCGAGGCGCCTGTCAATGTTGGCGGATCAGAGAGCTGGCTCGATGTCAGGGGCCGACGCCACATCTTCCCGGGCGACCCTGCACGATTGAGTTTCAAATCCTGACACCCCGACAGTTGCATAAGGGCTCTTGAGGCACTGATGCTCCTATGCGTTGTCAAGCGGCGGTGAGCCAGGCCGCCGCTTGACAGCGCATAGGAGCATCAGTCCCGCACCCCGGAGTACTCCAGTGGCGTGTTGCTGACCCACGCTCCTAGGACTCTGGCGAACTCTCCAAGGCGCCGGTTCGGATGGCCCTGACCAACTCGGCGTAGTCGGCTTCGGTCTGGTCCGCATACGCCTTCGCGAAGCGGGACATGGCGTGGTCCACCTTGTCCGACCGGCCGACGTAGCCGGAGATCATCGAGGCGCCACTGGTGCGGGCGTGGCCCTTGGCCAGAAGGTGGCCGACGATCCCGGCGTAGTCCGCCAGCGCGGCGTGGTCGATGGCGTTGAGCGGGATGGTGCCCTTCATGTTCCGAAACTGCCTGACATAGAACTGGCGATTGCCCACGGTGGTCCACCCCAGCAGCGGGTCGCTCACGGTCTGCAACGCTTGCTGGTACTCCACCACACGCTGGCCCTGGTGCGCGTGCCAAGCCGAGGTGCCGTGCACATACTTAGCCAGCACCGAACGGCGCGCCTGCTTGAGCTGCAAGAACAGCACGTCATCGGGGCTGCTCCCCTCAACAAGCGCCACATACGCGGACAGGCCGACGCTGCCTACGCCGACGACCCGCTGCGCGATGTCCACGATCGTGTACCCGCCCAGCACCCGTCGCCAGTGCGGCGCTAGGGTCTGGAGGTAGTCATCGAGGGCCGCCGCGATCAGTTCGCTGTCTCGCTCGGCGACATGGGTGATCAGGGGCGGCTCCTCGACGATCTGCCGTTGCCCGTGGTGCTCTTGGGTGAACCGGGGCAGGGCCCGGTCACTGGTGCGGTTCCGGGCGCGCTTCACGGACCGCGCGATCTCGGCCCGCAGCGACTTATCGGTAGCCGTCTCGTGCAGGCGCTTGATGTCGAGCCGGTTGTAGGAGCGCATCAGCAGCGGCTGGCCAGCCAGGAAGTCAACCTCGGCGCGATAGCTGGATACGCAGGACAGGACCGCGTTTGCGCACTGCTCCTCGGTGCTCGAGTTTTCGCGCCCAGCGACCCAGATGCTGGCGACCAGCCGACGCAGGTCCCACTCCCAGCCGCCCGGATGGGCCTCGTCGAAGTCATTGAGATCGAGCACCAGCTCGCCCTCCGGGGAGGCATAGAAGCCAAAGTTGCCGAGGTGGGCGTCGCCGCAGATCACGGGCGTGATCCCGGTGGCTGGCAAGGCCGAGACGTCCTGGGCCATCACGACGGCGCTGCCGCGCAGGAAGCCGTAGGGCGAGGCGGCCATCCGGGCGACCCGGATCGGGATGAGCTCATCCAGCCGGCCCTCGTGCGACGCCCGGATCAGCTCGACTGGGTCACGTCGAGCATCCGTAGCCTCCCACCGACCGAGGGTCGTCCGGGGCACCTGCTTGCGCAGCGCCCGCCCGACCTCAAATCGTTCCCGCCGGGTCGTCGGGCGCTGCCGCAACGAGCCAAAGGGGTCTGCAACGGTGTCAGGCAGGACGGTATGCCGAGCGGACCTCGTCATCTCGACGCGCCCGGGCTGCTCACCGCTTCGAGATGCGCACGTCGGGCGCACCGAGCCGAGCGGCGTCGGCGGTGTGGTCGTCCTGCTGTTCCTGGGAGTCTCGCTCCGCCGCGACCCGGGCCCGATAGTGCTCGAGCTCGCGCTTGACCTGTTCCTCGTTCCACCCGAGGACGGGTGCGATCAGCTCCGCCACCTCAGTGGCTGCCGCGATTCCGCGGTCCGGTACCTCGATGGATATCCTCGTGCGCCTCGTCAGCAGGTCCTCCAGATGAAGCGCACCCTCGTGACTAGCGGCGTAGAAGGCCTCCACGCGGAGGTACTTCGGCGCGCCTGCCAGCGGCTCGCCGAGGTCGGGACGCTCCTCAATGAGTGCGAGCAGGTCGTTGATCAGACTTCCGTACCGCCCCAGCAGGTGCTCGATTTTCGACATCTGCAACCCGGTGCGCTCGGCGGTGAGGTGGCGTGAGTTGTACTCCCCGAGATAGCCATTGGCACCACTGAGCGGAATCCGCTCAGTGCACGACGCAGGCACGACACGCTCCAGACCGTGCACCGCGGCGTCGACGGCGTCCTTGGCCATCACTCGGTAGGTGGTGTACTTCCCTCCGGCGATCATCGTCAGTCCGCGGACCGGGCTGGACACCGCGTGTTCCCTCGACAGTTTGCTCGTCGAGTCCGACTCACCGTGCAGCAGCGGACGCAACCCGGCGTAGACGCCGACGACGTCATCGTGCGTGAGCGGGTCGGCAAGCAGTCGATTGGCTTGTTCGAGGATGTAGTCGATGTCGCCCCGGCTCGCCGCGGGGTGTGCGAGGTCGAGCTTCCAGTCGGTGTCGGTCGTACCGATGATCCAGTGACTCTCCCAGGGAATGATGAACAGCAGGCTCTTCTCGGTCCGGGTGATGATCCCCGTGGCGGAGTTGATCCGGTTCCGCGGGACGACGATGTGGACGCCCTTGGAAGCACGCACCTGGAACTGTCCGCGACCGCCGACCATCCCTTGGATCTCGTCGGTCCAGACACCCGCCGCGTTGATCACCTCACGAGCGTGGATCAGGATCTCCTCGCCGGACTCCAGGTCCTGAGCGACCACGCCGATGACTCGGTCCTTTTCGCGCAGGAAGCCGGTCACCCGGGTGCTGTTGGCACACAGCGCGCCGTAGTCGGCCGCCGTACGCGCGAGCATCATCGTGTGCCGGGCGTCGTCGACCTGTCCCTCGTAGAATCGAATCGATCCGCGCAGGGCCGACCCCTTCCCCGATGGGAAGGCCTCGAGGGTCCGCTTGCGAGTGAGGTGCTTCATGTGTGCCGGCACGCCCCGCCCGGCACCCATTACGTCGTACACGCCGATGCCCAGTCCGGCATAACCGCGGTCGATGCGCTTCTCCAGCGGGTAGATGAAGGGGACCGGCTTGGCTAGGTGCGGACACAGCGTGTTGAGCACCAGGGACCGCTCCCGCAGTGCCTCGAAGACGAGAGCGAAGTTGAACTGCTCCAGGTAGCGCAGGCCGCCGTGGAAGAGTTTGCTCGAGCGGCTCGAGGTCCCCGAGGCGTAGTCGCGGGCCTCGACCAGGCCTACCCTCAGTCCTCGGGTGACTGCGTCGAGCGCCGCGCCGGCGCCGACGACACCGCCACCGATAACAAGCACGTCGAGCTCTTCAGACGCCATCTTTGCGAGGGCGTCGGCGCGGGACTGCGGGCTCAGGGGTTGCGACCTCACGTCAGGAAGCCTTTCGAGGTGACGGATCGGAGGTGGCCGTACCCTCGCGGCCTCGCGCCGCGATGAGGTTCGACTGCAGCCGGTCGTGTCGGGTCTGGATCACCCGCACCGCCCCGGAGCGGGACCGCATGGAGATCGATTCGGTCAGCACGGCATCCGGCTCGAACCGGACGCCGCGCAGCAGCGCACCGTCAGTGACACCGGTGGCGGCAAAGAAGACGTTGTCTCCCCCCACGAGGTCCATGGTGGTCAGCACCCGGTCCAGGTCGTGCCCGAAAGCCAGGGCGGCCCGCCGCTCCTCGTCGTTGCGGGGGTGCAGCCTACCGAACATGGCGCCGCCACCGCACCGGAGCGCCGCCGCCGCGAGCACGGCTTCGGGGGTTCCGCCGACGCCCATGAGCATGTCCACACCCGCGCCGGGCCGTCCCACCGCGATGGCTCCTGCGACGTCACCGTCGAGTAGGAACTTCACGGCCGCGCCGGCCGTCCGGATGCGGGCGACCAGGTCGACATGACGGGGACGGTCCAACACGGCCACGACGAGGTTGCCGATGTCCTTGCTGAGGGCAGCGGCGACGGCGGTCAGGATGTCGGCGGTCGGCGCGTCCGGGTCCACCGCATCAGCGGCGACGGCAGGCACGACGAGCTTGTCCATATAGACACACGGGCCAGGATCGAACATCGAGCCGCGTTCGGCGAGCGCGACCACCGCGACGGCGTCGGGCAGCGACTTCGCCGAGGCGGTGGTGCCGTCGACCGGGTCGACTGCGATGTCCACCTCCGGGTCCGAGCCGTCACCGACCTGCTCCCCGTTGAAAAGCATCGGGGCCTCGTCCTTCTCTCCTTCGCCGATGACGACGACCCCGCGCATGGCGATCGAGCCCAGCACTGGTCGCATCGCGTCGACTGCGGCCTGGTCGACCTGGTTCTTGTCGCCGTGCCCGACGTACCGGGCAGCGGCCATAGCCGCCGCTTCGGTGGCCCGCACCAGCTCCAAGGCCAGGTTCCGGTCCGGGTCCAGCGGGAGGGCCGTCGGGCGCTCGGAAACGTTCACTTGACGTCAACCCAGTCCAGCGTCCGCGAGACGGCCTTCTGCCAGCCGCGGTAGCCGTCCTGTCGCTCGTCCTCGGACCACTTCGGGCTCCAGCGCTTGAACTCGTTCCAGTTCTTGCGCAGTTCCTCTGGATCCTTCCAGAATCCGACGGCCAAGCCCGCCGCATACGCCGCGCCCAGGGCAGTGGTCTCGGCGACCACTGGGCGGCTGACCGGCACGCCCAACACGTCGGCCTGGATCTGCATGCACAGTTCGTTGGCGGTGACGCCGCCATCGACCTTGAGCACCTCGAGCTTGACGCCGGAGTCTTTCTCCATCGCATCGGCGACGTCCCGACTCTGGTAGCAGATGGCCTCCAGAGTGGCACGGGCAAGGTGCGCATTGGTGTTGAAGCGCGAGAGCCCCACGATGACGCCGCGGGCGTCCGAGCGCCAGTATGGCGCGAACAGTCCCGAGAAGGCAGGTACGAAGTACACGCCGCCGTTGTCCTCGACCTCGCGAGCCAGCGACTCACTCTGCGCGGCGCCGCTAATCAGCCCAAGCTGGTCACGCAGCCACTGCACCGCGGAACCGGTCACCGCGATGGAGCCCTCCAGGGCGTAGACAGGCGGCTGGTCGCCGAACTGGTAGCAGACCGTGCTCAGCAGGCCGTTACTGGAGCGGACCAGTTCGGTGCCGGTGTTCAGGAGCAGGAAGTTGCCGGTGCCATAGGTGTTCTTCGCCTCCCCCGGTGCGAGACACACCTGGCCGACCATGGCGGCCTGCTGGTCTCCGAGGATGGCCGACAGCGGCACTTCGGCACCGACTGGACCGTCCACCAGCGTGTGCCCGTAGAGCCTTGGGTCCGAGGAGGGACGGATCTCGGGAAGCATCTGGCGCGGGATGCCGAACATCTCCAGCAGCTCGTCGTCCCACTCGAGGGTCTCAAGGTTCATCAACATCGTCCGGCTGGCGTTGGTGACGTCCGTGATGTGCACCCCGCCCCGGGTCCCGCCGGTGAGGTTCCACAACAGGTAGGAATCGGTGTTGCCGAAGATGGCGTCGCCGGCCAGCGCGTCCTCACGCGCCTCCTCGACGTTCTCCAGGATCCACTGGATTTTGCCGCCGGAGAAGTAGGTGGCCGGCGGTAGCCCCGCCTTACGGCGAATGATGTCGCCGCGGCCGCTGCTGTCGAGGGTCTTGGCGATGCTGTCGGTTCGGGTGTCCTGCCAAACGATTGCGTTGTAGTAGGGACGGCCGGTCTTGCGGTTCCAGACCACGGTCGTCTCGCGCTGGTTGGTGATACCGAGCGCGGCGAGGTCTGAGCCGACCAGACCCGCGTTGGCCAGCGTGGTCCTGATGACCGAGCTGGTGCGCTCCCAGATCTCGAAGGGACTGTGCTCCACCCACCCGGCCTGCGGCATGATCTGCTCGTGCTCGAGCTGGTGGCGCGCGACCTCGTTGCCGCCGTGGTCGAAGATCATGAAGCGGGTGCTGGTGGTGCCCTGGTCGATAGCGCCGACGAATTTGGTCATAGCGTGTTCTCCTTGGTGCGCTCGGGTCGGTTCACTGGATGCTGTTGGTTGGATGCCTCACGTGGATGCTGCGTGCGAGGTGCGCGGTTCGTCGACGGGGATCTCGCCGACCTCACCTGCTTCGTCGGGGTCGGGCATGAAGCGCGACAACAGCTTGTAGGCTCCTGCGCCGATCAGACCACCCACGAGCGGTCCCACAATGGGCACCCAGAAGTAGAGGTTGTCACGCTGATCCCGGAAGGCGGTGTCATAGCCGGTCAAGAACGACGCCAGACGGGGGCCGAAGTCACGAGCCGGGTTGATCGCGTACCCGGCGTTGGTCCCCCATGCCATGCCGATCGCGACGACGATCAGGCCCACAATGAAGGGCGCCAGCCACGCGACGGGGGCGTTGTTGCGCACGTCGGTGACGGCGAGGATCAGGAACAGCAGGATCGCCGTGCCGAGGACCTGGTCGGCCAGCGCGGTGC
>JAGNQK010000157.1:0-3298 GCA_017989115.1 Dermatophilaceae bacterium
GGCGTCGACGTCGAGGCCGGTGACAAGGCCGTCGAGCTGATGAAGGCCAGCGTGCGCCGGGCCACCCGACCCGAGGTGCTCGGGGGCCTCGGGGGCTTCGCGGGAATGTTCGATGCCAGCGCGATCGCCCGGATGGCACGCCCCGTGCTCGCCACGAGCACCGACGGCGTCGGCACCAAGGTCGCCATCGCGCAGGCCCTCGACCGGCACGACACCATCGGGTTCGACCTCGTCGGGATGGTCGTCGACGACATCGTCGTGTGCGGCGCCGAGCCGCTGTTCATGACCGACTACATCGCGTGCGGCAAGGTCGTGCCCGAGCGCATCGCGGCCATCGTGTCCGGCATCGCCCGCGCGTGCGAGCAGGCCGGCGTCGCCCTGGTCGGTGGTGAGACCGCCGAACACCCCGGGCTGCTCGGAGTCGACGAGTACGACGTGGCCGGTGCAGCCACCGGTGTCGTCGAGTACGCCGACGTCCTCGGCCCGCAGCGGGTCGCCCCCGGCGACGTCGTCCTCGGCCTGGCCAGCAGCGGCCTGCACTCCAACGGCTACTCCCTCGTGCGTCGGGTCATCGCCCACGCCGGCTGGGCCCTCGACCGGCACGTCGACGAGTTCGGGCGCACCCTGGGCGAAGAGCTCCTCGAGCCGACCCGCGTCTACTCCGCCGACCTGCTCGCCCTCATCCGGGCCGACGGCGTCGACGTCCACGCCCTCTCGCACGTCACCGGTGGCGGGCTCGCGGCCAACCTCGCTCGTGTCCTGCCCGACCACCTGCACGCCCGGGTCGACCGCTCCACCTGGACCCCGCCGGCGATCTTCTCCACCGTCGGCCGACTCGGCTCGGTGCCGCAGGCCGACCTCGAGCGCACCCTGAACCAAGGGGTCGGCTTCGTGGCCGTGGTCCCGGCCAGCTCGGTCGATGCCGCCACAGCGCTCCTCGAGGAACGCGGCATCCGGACCTGGGCGATGGGCGAGGTCCACGAGGCCGCCACCGCCCCGATCGAGGACGGCGTCGAGGTCGTCAGCGGCGCCAAGGGTGTCGACGGGGGCTCGGTCCAGGTCGTCGGCTCCCACCCCAGCTCCGCCTGACCCGCGACTTCTTGCACTGCAGCCACCCCCACCACGACGTCGGGGTGGGTGAGTACCCGGGCTCATGACAACTGAGCCCGAGGCGGCGAGGGTCATGGGGTGCCCACAGCCGATCTGAACCCCGCCGTGCACCGGACGTCCGCTCTCGGGCGTCGGTCGTCCGCCGCTCGTCAGCAGGAACCCCTCACGAGCCGACGCCAGATCTCGGATGCCGGTCGTGCGGGCGTCGTCATGGCGTGGGCTCGCGGGGCCCTCACCGTGGCCACCGGCGCAGTCCTCGTCCTCGTCGTGGCTCGGGTGGTGGTCGGCCGGTCGATCTTCGGTGCCCTGAACCTCAGCGGCCTGCCGGGGTCGTTCGCCACTGAGTTCGCCGGTTTCACGGCTGCCGTGCTGCCCGGCCTGCTCGTCGCCTGGTGCCTCGGGTTCGCCGCGGCCGCCACTGCCGTGCGGGCCACGTGGTTGGGGGCGCGCACCGCAGGCCTCCTCGCCGGAGCCCTGGGCGTGCTGGCCGGAGCAACGCTGTTCTTCCTCAGCCGCTGACCCAGGTGCCCCGCGGGCCGTCCAGTCGACGACGGTTCAGTCGACGACGGTTCAGTCGACGATGGTGATCTGCGGCCCGAAGAGGGCCATGGCATCCAGGGCCCGCCGGTGGTTCTCCTCGCTCGACCCCGCGCACCCGGCGGCCGCGATGCGAACCGTGGCCCCGGCATCCGCCGCCGGCAGCGCGGTCGAGAGCACGCAGCAGTCGGTCGACACCCCCGTCAGGGTCAGCCGGGCACCGTCGCCGACGAGGTCGCGCAGCACCGGCCACTTGCCGAACGTGCCCGCCGTGACGACGTGCTCGGCAACGCCGGCCAGTTCCGGCACGACGGCGTACAGCGGGTCGCCGTCAGGCACGAGCGCGAACGGCCACTCCTCGTAGTACGGACCCCACGACCCTCCGAGGCCGGGATCGGCCACGAAGCGCGTGATGATGGTGCGCGACGGGGTGGATGCCGCGGCGAGCGTCGCGATGTGACCGACCGCCCCGGCCCACATCGACGACCCCCACGGCGAGGCCTGCGGGTCGGCGAAGACGACCTGGGGGTCGATGATGACGAGCCAGTCGTCGCCCAAGGTCTGCGGGTGGTCAGGGCGGGCCAGCGCGTCAGCCATCGACGAGCGCTTCCTGCTGCTGCACCTTTGCCCGGCGGGCCACGTAGGTCACGGCGAACGACAGGACCAGGGCGAGCAGCACTCCGAGGTTGGCGTACGGCCAGGCGCCCTCCCAGTACCCACCGGCCGGGTCGTCGACGTACGTACCGAGACCGAGCGGCTCCAGAAGGTAGCCCTGCCAGTTGTTCCACGCGGCATCCTGGGCGAAGTTGTTGACGACCAGGCCCCACCCGATCACCGACGCGACCACCATCGTCGCGATCGACACCCAGTCCCACGAGCCGTAGCGGCCGCGCACGTCGAAGAGGGCGTCGTCGTCGTAGTCGCGCTTGCGCAGGGCGATGTCGGCGATCATGATCCCCGCCCACGACGCGAGCGGCACGCCGAGGGTGATGAGGAAGCTCTGGAACGGCCCGAGGAAGTCCTGCGCGACGAAGACGACGAAGAACGTGCCGAGGGTGAGGATGATGCCGTCGACCAGTGCTGCGGCCGGCCGCGGGACGCGCACCCCGAGCGAGAGCAGGGTCAGCCCCGAGGAGTAGATGCCGAGGACGGCGCCGGAGATCAGCGACATGATCACCGCGATGAGGAACGGCACGAGGAACCACGTCGGCAGGATGGTGGCGAGGGTGCCGATCGGGTCGCTCGGGATGCCGGCCAGCACCTCCTCGTTGGATGCCGAGAGCATGAGCCCGAAGGTCACGAGCAGCACCGGGGCCAGCGCACCCCCGAGGGTGTTCCAGAAGACGATGGCGGCCCCGGAGGCCGACCGGTGCTGGTAGCGCGACCAGTCCGCGGAGATGTTGATCCAGCCCAGGCCGAAGCCGGTCATGAGCATGACGAACGCCCCGATCACCGACTGTGTCGAGCCGGAGGGGAGCGCGGCGACGGCTGACCAGTCGATCTCGCGGGAGGCGATGATGACGAAGAGGATCGTCACGGCGCCGGTGAGCCAGGTGAGCACCGACTGCATCCGCATGATGATGTGGTACCCCGCCACCGACGCGAGCACGATGATCGCCGCGACGACGACGGCTGCCACGACCTTCGTCCC
>JAGNQK010000157.1:3398-5465 GCA_017989115.1 Dermatophilaceae bacterium
TCGGTGTCGGGGCTGAAGTACTTCAGCTCGCGAGCGACCTTCGTCTGCTTGGCTTTGGCTCGGCCGCGCCCCATGGCGTGACCCCCTCGTGCGTATGCCGGGGCGGCACCACAAATGGGACGGCCCCGACGTTCAGGGTCATCCCATGTCGCGGAGCGGTCCCGGGAATGGTGTGTATGTCGTGGCGCCAACGGTACATGAGTGGAGCAGGTCCGGCGACGTCGTCCCGAACAACGGCCTCAGGTGTCGCGATGTTCCCCCGCCGGCAGCCAGGGGCGCGGGCCCCCGGCGGCGATCCGGCGCTCGGCGAGGCGGTCGGCGGCGACCGCGGGGGTGACGTCCTCGGCATCCGCGCTGCGCAGCACCTCGAGGGTGTGGTCGAAGATCGTGGCCGTGCGCCGGCGGGCCCGCTCCATGTCGAAGCCGTGCAGCTCGTCGCTGACCTGGATCACGCCACCCGCATTGACGAGGAAGTCGGGGGCGTAGGTGATGCCGCGCTCCCGCAGGCGCTCCGCCGTGCCCCCGTGCCCCTCGCTGACCAGCTGGTTGTTGGCGCCTCCGCAGACGATCCGTGCCCTCAGAAGGTCGACGGTCACCTCGTCGAGCGCGCCGCCGAGGGCGTTGGGGCTGAAGACGTCGAGCTCCTCGCGCAGCAGCTCGTCGACGTCGGCCACGGCGCGAACGCTCGGGTGCCGCGCGACCAGGTCGCGGACGGCATCCGCACTGACGTCGGTGACGACGACCTGTGCACCGTCCTCGAGCAGCTGCTCGGTGAGGCGCCGCCCGACCTTGCCGACCCCGGCGATGCCGACCCGGCGCCCGGCGAGCGTCGGCTCACCCCAGACGTGCTGGGCAGCCGCCCGCATCCCCTGGAAGACGCCGTAGGCGGTGAGCACGGAGGAGTCACCGGCGCCACCACGCTCCGGCGAACGCCCCGTGGCCCACCGGGTCGACTCGCCGACGACGTCCATGTCGGCGACGTACGTGCCGACATCACAGGCCGTGACGTAGCGACCGCCGAGGGACTCCACGAACCGTCCGTAGGCGCGCAGCAGCTCGGGGGTCTTGTCGCGGTTCGGATCGCCGAGGATGACGGCCTTGCCGCCGCCGTGGTCGAGCCCGGCGACAGCGTTCTTGCTCGTCATCGCGCGAGACAGGCGCAGCACGTCGGCGAGGGCCTGGTCCATCGAGGCGTAGGGGTGGAAGCGGGTGCCGCCGAGCCCCGGCCCCAGGGCGGTGTCGTGCAGGGCGATGATCGCTCGCAGGCCGGTGTCGGGGTCGGTGCAGAACACGACCTGCTCGTGCCCGGCGAGGGTGATGAGTTCGGTGGCCATGGGCGCTCCTCGTGCTCGGGTCGGTGCGTCACCCACGCTATCGCTGGTGAACCTTTCGGTGGGGTCGGGGGGCTGGTGCAGGATGGCCCCATGAGCGAGCCACGCGGTCTGCGGGTCGGGTACAAGGCGTCAGCGGAGCAGTTCGCCCCGCGCGAGCTGGCGGGGTATGCCGTGCGCGCCGAGGAGCTCGGCCTGGACTCGGTGACGATCTCCGACCACTTCCAGCCATGGCGTCTCGAGGGCGGCCACGCGCCGAACTCGCTGGCGTGGATGCCGTGGGTCCTCGCCCGCACCGAGCGCGTCCTCGTGGGGACCTCGGTTCTCACCCCGACCTTCCGCTACAACCCGGCGGTGCTGGCACAGACCTTCGCGACGATGGCGTGCCTGGCCCCGGGGCGGGTCATGGTCGGTGTCGGCACGGGGGAGGCCCTCAACGAGGTGGCGGTCGGGTCGGTCGCCGACGGTCAGTGGCCCGAGTTCAAGGAGCGCTTCGGCCGCCTGCGCGAGTCGGTGCGGCTCATGCGTGAGCTCTGGACGAAGGACAGCGTCACGTTCGAGGGCGACTACTACCGAACCGTGGATGCCGCGATCTACGACCGCCCGGACGCTCCGGTCCCGGTGTACGTCGCCGCCGGGGGGCCGATGGTCGCCCGGTACGCGGGGCGGGTCGCGCAGGGGTTCATCTGCACCTCGGGCAAGGGGCGCGAGCTCTACGCCGACCAGCTCGTGCCGG
>JAGNQK010000158.1 GCA_017989115.1 Dermatophilaceae bacterium
CCCTACACGATCACCTACGACGAGCTCCTCGCGATGCCGATGGTCGAGCGCGACATCACCTTGACCTGCGTGTCCAACGAGGTCGGCGGCCCGTACATCGGGGCCGCCCGGTGGCTCGGCGTGCGCACCAAGGACCTGCTCGAGCGGGCGGGCGTGCGGCCGGGAGCCGACCAGATCCTCAGCCACTCCACCGAGGGCATGACGATCTCGACCCCCGTGCAGGCCCTGACCGACGACCGCGAGGCCCTTGTGGCCGTCGGGATGAACGGTGAGCCGCTGCCCAACCGCCACGGCTTCCCGGCGCGGCTGGTCACCCCGGGGCTCTACGGCTTCGTCGGTGCCACCAAGTGGCTGACCCGCATGGAGGCCACGACCTACGCCGCCAAGCGCGCCTACTGGACCGAGCGCGACTGGGCGACCGACGCCCCGATCCTCACCCAGTCACGCATCGACACCCCTCGCGGGCTGGACCGGCGCGATGCCGGGCAGGTCATGATCGGTGGGGTGGCGTGGGCGCAGCAGCGCGGGATCGCCCAGGTCGAGGTGCGCGTCGACGACGGGCCGTGGCAGGTCGCCACCCTCGGGCCGGATGCCGGCATCGACTACTGGCGCCAGTGGTACCTGGCGTGGGATGCCGCCCCGGGTCGCCACTCGCTGAGCGTGCGCGCGACCGACCTGACCGGTGAGCTGCAGCCCGAGGGCCGCACGACGCCGTTCCCCGAGGGTGCCCGGGGCTGGCACACCATCGTCGTCACCATCGACTGACCCTCCGCCCCTCCCACAACGTCCGGCACCTTGGCGGCTCCAGCCGCCAAGGTGCCGGACGTTGTTCTGGTCCGGCCAATCCGGTTCACGAGCTGCTCCGAACCACTGGTGTACGCACCACGAAACACACCTGCGAGAAGGAGCACCTCCCATGCGTTCCACCCGACTGACCGTTGCAGCCCTGGCCCTGGCCCTCCCCCTGTCGATCGCCGCCTGCGGGTCGGACAGCGAGATGGATGCCGGCTCCACCGACACCATGAGCTCGTCGTCCGCTCCGGCCCCCTCGGCCTCCGCCTCGGAGTCGATGGGCGCCGGCATGGCCGGCGCCCCGTTCGGCCCCGGCTGCGCGGCCGTCCCCGCCGACGGTGCGGGCTCGTTCAGCGGCATGGCCAAGGACCCGGTCGCCACGGCGGCGAGCAACAACCCCGTCCTGTCGACGCTGGTCACCGCGGTGACCGAGGCCGGCCTCGGTGACACCCTCAACACCACCCCGGACATCACCGTCTTCGCGCCGACCAACGACGCCTTCGCGGCCATGGACAAGGCCACCCTCGACAAGGCCATGGCCGACCCGAAGGGCCTGCTCACCACGGTGCTCACCAACCACGTCGTCGCGGGCCGCCTCGCCCCCGACCAGGTCGCCGGTGAGCACGAGACCCTGGCCGGCACGAAGATCACGGTCGAGGGCTCCGGCGAGGACTTCACCGTCGGCGATGCCAAGGTCGTCTGCGGTGACGTGCAGACCGCCAACGCGACCGTCTACATCATCGACGGCGTGCTGCTCCCCGCAGCCAACTGACGCCTGACCGTCCTCGACAGTCCATGATGGGTGACATGACAGCCTCCTCCTCGGGTACGTCCGTGCCCGGGGAGGGGGCTCTCCCGCACCCGGACGCCACGGCATCCACCACCGCCACGGCATCCGGGCAGGCGCTCGCCGACCTGCTGCGCCGCTGCGCCCGTGGTGACGAGGCAGCCTTCGCCGAGCTCTACGACGCGACGTCGCGCCGGCTGTTCGGCCTCGTGCTGCGAATCGTGCGCGACCACGCGATGTCGGAGGAGGTCACCCAGGAGGTCTACCTCGACATCTGGCGCACCAGCGCCCGCTTCGACCCCAGCCGCGGCAGCGCCCTGTCGTGGATGATGACCATCGCGCACCGCACCGCCGTCGACCGGGTGCGCTCGTCCGAGGCCGCCCGCCGACGCGACGACACCCACGCGGCCACGAATCAGGACATCGACTTCGACGCCACCGCCGAGGCCGCCCAGGCGTCACTGGAGGCCCAACGCGTGCGACGCGCCCTGGCCACGTTGACCGACGCGCAGCGCTCGGCGGTCGAGCTCGCCTACCTCGGCGGCTACACGCACACCGAGGTCGCGGCCCTGCTCGACCTGCCGCTCGGCACGGCGAAGACCCGAATACGCGATGGCCTGATCCGCCTGCGAGACACGATGGGAGTCCCGGCATGAACGCCGATCTGCACCACCTTTCCGGCGCGTATGCCGTCGACGCCCTCGATGACACCGAGCGCGCGGCCTTCGAGTCGCACCTGCTCGGCTGCGCCGACTGCCGCGCCGAGGTCGCCGAGCTGACCGCCGCCGGGCACTCCCTGGCCGCGCTCACGGAGGCCACCCCGCCCCCGTCGCTGCGTGCGTCGGTGCTGTCCGGCATCTCCCAGGTCCGCCCGCTGCCGCCACTTCCCGAGGATGCCGCTGCTCCCGTTCCCGACGTCGCCGCGCCGAGCGCTTCGGGTCCCGTCACGCCCGAGGCGGATGCCGGGGCACCGGATGGAGGGGGGCCGGATGCCGTCGTCGTCCCGCTTCGTCGTCGCTCACGGGCCTCGAGGTGGCTGGCCGGAGCAGCCGCGGCTGCTGTGATCGCTGTCGGCGGTCTCGTGTGGAGCCCGTGGTCGAACGACGCCGGCACCCTGTCGCCGGTGGACCAGGTGGTGGCCGCAGCCGACGCCGTGCGGGTCACCAGCAGCAAGGGTGAGCTGAACGCCGAGGTCGCCTACAGCCGCGAGCTCGGCCGAGCGGCGATCACGGTGGCCGGGTTGCCGCCGGCTCCCGAGGGCAAGACCTACCAGCTGTGGTTCGTCGGTTCCGACGGTGTGGCCCGTTCTGCCGGGCTGCTCACCCCAGATGCGGACCGTCGCGGGTCAATGGTCCTGGAGGGTGACCCGAGCTCCGCTGCCGCGGTCGGCATGACCCTGGAGCCCGCCGGTGGCTCGAGGGCCCCGACGACCGACCCGCTGGTTGTCCTCGCCCTCGCGTGACACCTTGGCCGAGCCCAGCCCTAACACCCTGGCTCTGCCCCTGACCGACTGACCGACCTCCAGGGCAGGGAGCGGGCAGGGGGCAGCAACCCTCAGACGGGCTGCGCTCTGTTGGTGGGGATGCCGTTGGTAGCGGTGTCATCGCTGGCGACGGCAGGCGTCCACCAGTGTTCGAGCTCGAGGTCGTCGGGCCATGGGTCGTCGGGCCATGACTCGTGGAGTTCGTAACGGGCCCAGCGCTGCTCATCAGGGTCGTCGTCCTGCAACGCCAGGACCAGGCTTCGTAGCCGCTCGGGCGTCAACGGTGGTGGATCGTTCGCTGATCTCTCGGCCCGGAGGTGCTCCAGGTGCCGGTCGTAGCTGCCGGGGGTGAGGTCCCACACCACGTACCGGCCGTGCTCGTCGGGGGCGGGGAGCACGTGCGCGACGTGCCGGCGCTGGTGCACCAGCGTGTGGTGGCGTTGGCACAGCAGGGCAGCGTTGTCGATGTCGCTGAGCCCACCATCAACCCAGTGCACGACGTGGTGCGCTTTGGCCCACGCGGCGGGCGCGGTGCAGCCGGGGTAGGTGCACCCCCGGTCGCGGCGCAGCAGCCGCCGCCGCTGCGCCCGGGTGAACAGGCGCACCACCCGGCCGAGGTCGAGGTCTTCCCCGGCGGTGCCGAGCACGTGGGGGATGAGGTCAGCCTCACACGCCAGGCGCCGCAGCACCTGAGGCGAGAGCATCGTCCCGGTCGCGGTGGACCCGAGGACCTCGCCGCAGCCGGTGCGTGCCTGCAGATCCTCAAGGCTCATGATCACGTGCACGGCATGCGCGGACCCGGCGGCGCCGTCCGCGCCGCCGTGCTGGTCACCGTCGAGGGCGCTGGAGCGTTGGCACACCTGCGCCAGCGCTTCTACCCGCCGCTGCCCCAGCGGTCGCAGGTCACGTTCCCCGGTCACGTCGTTGGGGGCGGGGGCACTCAAGGGCCCGATCGCTGCTTCCAACGCTGCCGCCTGCTCCGGCGTCATCACCAACTGGTACTCGGTGAGGTCACCGGACTCGACAAACGGTGCGGACAACCGCGCCGCCGACGCCAACCGTTCCTGCAGGTCATCGAACACCCCCGGCGCGCCGTATTCGGCGAGCAGTCTGGGCCGCAGCCGGCGCAGCATCCCCGGCCCCCACGCCACCCCCAGCTCCAGCATGGACCGCACCACCGTGGGCTTGACCTCCTCACGCAGGAACGGGCCCAGGCGGGTCATCTCCCGCAACCCCGCACACCCCAAACCCGGCGACACCACCCCCGACACCACGGCATCCGCGACGATCCCCTCCGGAGAGTCCACATCCGGGCCGGCGGCGTCGCCACCGCCCCACCGCGCCCCCGTCGGGGCCAGCACCCCCGCGATCGCCGCGACGTCCGCGGCGCCGCCCTGCCGCAGCGACGGCGCGTGATCACGCACCCACGCCGTCGCGTTCACCCCAGCCGCCTCGACCTCACCACGCCCCACCGCCTCCGCGGTGACCGCGACTCGCGCCGCCGCACTCAACGCCACCAGCGAGTCGACCTCCCCCATCACCTCGGCCAACTCCGCCCCCGAGCACTGGTACAGCACCTGCGAGATCCCGACCAGCGCCTCACGGGCAGCCTCAACCCGGGAGCGACGCTCCACCAGGCCCAACGGCTGTCCATCCATACCTCAGTATACTCGAACACCAGTTCGTTTCGCAACTCGAGGAGTGAGCCAAATGTGGCCGCAAGGGGCCTTCCGACGCCGCTCGGGGCCCGTCAGGCCCCCGATGACCCAAGCCCCAGGAAGCGTTCGACGTGCGCCCTCAGGGCCGAGATGACGCGCGCCTTCTTGTCTGCATGTGCCCCGCCCCCGGCGAACCGGGATACGGGGGGCAGGACCTTGGTGATGGCGGTGCCCGTCGCCTGGACGGCACCGTCTCTGAAGGCCGCATGTACGAAGGCCTGGGTCGGCTCGGGGCGCAGCCCTTCCCGGGTGATGATCGCCTCGAGTTCGGCGTCGCGGCGGGCGCTCACGAAGGCGAGCCACTCCTCGTCGACCGACCCGTCTGCCGACAAGGAATCGACGAAGTCCTGGATGAGGTCGCGCTTGTCCCGCAGGGACGGGCTGGCATTGACGGCCCGGGTGATCTCGGCGCGAATCTCCTTGTCGTCGCCGTCAGCCCGCTCGTCGCGGTACCTCTGGACGAGCATGAGGATGTAGTCGACGTTGATCTCGACCTGCTTGATGAGCTCGATCTCGAAGACGACGTCCTCGTTGATCGGCTCCTTGTCGCCGTCGCGGTCCTTGCGGAACTCGGCGAACAGGTCGAGGTAGACGCTGCGGTAGTCCTGGTGCTGCCGGGCGGTGAGCAGCTCGTGGCCGGCGAAG
>JAGNQK010000159.1 GCA_017989115.1 Dermatophilaceae bacterium
GCGCTGCTCAAACCCTTGGTCCCACCCGCCAGCCGGATCGGCCGGCCCCGGCAGTGGCCGGTGCGAGGCCTGGTCGACGGGGTCCGTCACCGGGTTCGAACCGGTTGTCCATGGCGAGACGTCCCCGACCGGTACGGCCCGTGGTGGCGCGTGTACGCCCTGTTCGCGTGCTGGCAGCTGCTCGGGGTCTGGGGCGGCGTCGAAGCCGCACTGCGCGAAGCCGCCGACACCGCGGGAAAGCTGTCCTGGCAGGTGTCCGTGGACTCCACCACCGCCCGCGCCCACATCCACGCCGCCGGCGCACGCCGAGACAGCGTGGAACGGGTTGTGGGAGAACCCGACCACCACGCCCTGGGTCGCTCCCGCGGCGGGTGGGGCACCAAGACCCACGCCGCGGTCGACCAGCACCGTGGGGTGCTCTCGTTCCTGCTCACCCCGGGTCAGGACGGCGACAGCCCACAGTTCATCACCGTGCTCGAGCAGATCCGCATCGCCCGCCCCGGAGCCGGACGCCCCCGGCAACGACCCGAGCGAGTCCTCGCCGACAAGGCCTACTCCTCCCGCGCCAACCGCGCCTGGCTCCGACGACACAAGATCGCGGCGACCATCCCCGTGCCAGCCGACCAAGCCGGACACCGACGACGACGCGGCCCCGCCGGCGGCCGACCCCCAGCCTTCGACCCAGCACGGTACAAGGACCGACACGCCGTCGAGTGCGGCTTCAACCACCTCAAACACCACCGCGGGTTCGCCACCCGCTACGACAAACTCGCCGTCCGCTACGCCGCCACAGTCCACATCGCCAGCATCGACCACTGACTCCGACGACTTTCGTAACAGGCCCTAGCCGCAGGTGTCCGTCGCCGGCTCCCCGGCCAGTCGCTGCGTGGTCCACTCCACGAGGTCGTCGATGGCCGGCGAGTCGGGTTCGACGAGCGGCACGTGGTCACGACCGGCGTAGGTGCGGTAGTCGACCTGCTGGCCCGAGGCGCACAGCTCGGCGACGTAGGCGTCCTGAGCGGCGGGGACGACGAGCTGGTCGGCACCGCCCTGGCCCAGGAGCAGCGGCGCGGGGATGGGGCCGGTGGGGATGTTCTCGCGCAGGAGGGCCGCGAACGCGTCGCGGTTGGGGTCGCCGCTCCACATGGCCCGGTCCATCGCCATGATCGTGCCGATCGAGAGCAGGGTGCTCGGCTCGGCCAGGCAGCGCCCGGCCATCTCGCGCACGATGGGCTGGGCACCGGCGCGGACGTACTCACTGAAGCGCACGTCGTCGTAGACCTTGGCGTAGGAGTCGATGACGTACGAGGAGAACAGCTCCCCGCCGGTGACGTTGCCGAGGTTGTCGATCAGTCCGGGCAGGTTGCTCGCGGGCGCGAGGGCGGCGACCCCGGCGATGTCGAGCTCGGGGGCGGACGTCGGCGCCAGCTGGCCGGTCCACAGTGCGGCGTGACCGCCCTGGCTGTGCCCCCAGACCACGGTCTGCTCGCCGAGGCGCACCTCCTGGAGCTGTCGGGCGGCCCGCGCGGCGTCGAGGACCGAGCGCCCCTCGCCCTGACCGATGAGGTACGGGTGCGGGCTCGCGGTGCCCAGCCCGACGTAGTCGGTGCCGACGTACGCCCAGCCCTGGGCCAGGAGCCTGTCGAGGGAGAAGAACGCGCCGGACTCGAAGGGCTCGGTGACGGACGGGGCACACCCCGGAACGACGCCGGTCGTGCCGTGGGCCCAGGCGATGACCGGGATGCCGTCCGCGGCGCGGTCGCGCGGGACCACGACGACCGCACTGGCCAGCGCCGGCTGTCCCTCGTCGCGCGTGGTCGTGTAGAGGATCCGCCAGGCCTGAGCGCCGTCGGGGATCCTCTTCGTGTACGGCTCCGAGCGCACGAGCTGCCCCGGCTGGGCCGGCACCGACGTCGGCGCGGAGTAGAAGTCGTCGGGCTCGGGGGCACCGCGGCGCAGGGTGAGGCTGACGAGCACGAGGACGACGGCGAGGGCCAGCGCGACGGCGTTGCCCGACAGGCGCAGCCACCGGCGCCACCCGGCCCCCCGCGCACCGGCGGCGGCGGCACTGCCGCGGACCGGGACGACCGCCCGCCCGAGGAGGCGCAGGCCCAGCATGAGCAGCCGCACCCCCAGGACGACCCCGATGACGATCACGCTGACGTCCGGCCAGCCCAGCGCCAGGAGCCCGAACAGCACCGACGCGACGCCGCCCAGCACGCCGTTCCAGCGCTCCACGCCGCGCGCGGCCCTGGCCTCGAGGAGGTCGCCGACCCCGCTGACGACGAGGGTGAGCCCCACCGCCAGGATCACCGCGCGGACCCCGAGCCCGGTGAAGGCGACCACCGCCACGGCGCCGAGCAGGTACGCGGCCGCGCGCAGCATCCGCCACCTCGATGATGCAGACCCGTCCGGGTCCTCGTCCCTGCCCGCCACCTCCGCCGCCGCGGCGACGAGCAGACCCACGATGATGGCCAGCAGGAGGACGGTGAGCGAGGCGAACGGCCGCAGCGCGAGGTATCCGCCGACGACGACGAGGGCTGCCCCGAGGGCCGCGGTCACCCATCGTGCCGCCGTCGACGGGCGCGACCCACTCGAGGCTACCGAGTCTCCCGGTGCGGCCGAGCCCTGCGAGGTGCCAGAGGTGCCTGTCGCCATGGCCCCGGATGCTACCGACGACGTCCCGGGCCCGTCTGCGCTCGCGACCGTCACCCTCGACAGCAGGGCGTGGTCCGCAGGCCGACCCGACGAACCGCGCTCTCAGGCGTGCGGGAACGAGGTCTCGGCAGGTCCCTCCAGCTCGGCCCGGTGGCGCCGGATGAGGTCGAGGTTGCGGTCGCGCAGGTGGTCGAAGCCCTGACCGATGTTCGATCCCGGGGTCAGGGAGGCCAACGCCTCGGTGGGGTCGAGACGCGCCGACACCCAGCCCTCGTGGGTCGCCGCCTTGGTGACGATGTGGCCGACGGGCGTGACGATGTGCGAGTTGCCGAAGTACAGCACCCCTGCCGGGTCGGCCCCGATGGCGTTGGCGCCGATGACGTAGACGTGGTTGTCGTAGGCCCGCGCCCGCGAGGTGAGCTCCCAGATGTCGGCCGAGCGCAGCAGGGCCGACGGCCGGCAGATGACCTCGGCCCCCTGCACCGCCTGGATCCTCGACAGCTCGGGGTAGTCGCCGTCGAAGCAGATGATCATGCCGATCCGGCCGAGGTCGGTGTCGCACACGGTGACCGTGTCACCCGGCGTGACCCAGCCCCCGCCGGACACCGCCTCCGAGCAGAACGGGTGCGTCTTGCGGTACACCCCGAGCAGCTCGCCGGCCGGGTCGATCAGCACCGAGGAATTGTAGATGATGTCAGGAGTGGGGCCACGCTCGTACGTGCCGGCCACGAGGTGCACGCCGAGCTCGGCGGCCACGGCGCGCAGCGGTTCGATGACCGGCCCGGGCAGCTCCGACATGAGCTCCCAGAGCTGTTCGATCGAGCACGCGGGCGTGAAACCCGTCGTCGCCGACTCCGGCAGCACGATGAGCTCGGCGCCCGTGGCGGCGTGACAGCGGCGGGTGATGTCGACCATCGCCTCGAGGTTGGCCGCCACCGACTCCGGTGTCAGCGGCCCCCGCGCCGGGGCGAGCTGGACGGCGGCCGCGGTGAAGGGGCGCATCAGTGCCGCCGCCCGAGCCTGCTGCCGATGAGGACGCCGATCGCGACGAGCAGCCCGCCGACGAGCGCGCCCGCGCCGAAGGTCGTAGCGCTGTCCATCGAGATGGAGGCATTGGCGTTGGCCGTCGCCTGCCGCCCCGGGAAGACTCCCTCGGCTGCCGCGGGCACACCGGATGCCGTCGGCGCACCTCCCGCGACCGGTGCACCGAGCGCGGTCGTCGCCTCCGCGGGCACGAGCACCCCGGCGATGTCCTGGTCGAGAGCGGTGAAGAACTGCCCGGCCATCTTCTTCGTGACCCCGGCCAGCATCCGCTGCCCGACGCCACCGATCGCGCCGCCCACCGAGGCGTCTGCGTCGTACGTGAGGTCGGTGCCGCCACCGGCCGACGGCGCGAAGTGCACCATGACCGTCGCGTCGATGGTGCCGGGCGCGCCGGCGCCGGTGGCCTTCAGCCGCAGCGAGTTCGGGGCGACCTTGTCGTGCAGGGACACCTCCCCGGCGTAGGTGCCCTTGATCGCGGCGACCCCGGCGGTGACCGACATCGCGTAGCGGTCCTCACCGACGGTGCGCAGCGCCTCGCACCCGGGGATGCAGCGGGCGAGCACGGCTGGGTCCTGGATGGCCTCCCACACCTGCTCGACGGGTGCGTCGAGTGTCGAACCACCGGAGATCTTCATCGTGAACCTTCCTGCGCAGGAACGGGAACGGGGGACTCGGCGTGCTTGCGCCGCAGCTCCCACAACTCGGACGGGCTGATCGGCATGGACCGCACGGGGAACCCCTCGGCATCCTCGATCGCCGAGGCGATGACCGCCGTGACGGGGATCGTGCCCGCCTCACCGGCGCCCTTGAGGCCGAGCGGGTTGAGCGGGCTGGGGGTCTCGAGGTGGTCGGTCTCGACGTGCGGGACCTCGGAGGCGTAGGGCATGAGGAAGTCCATGAACGAGGCGTTGAGCAGCTGCCCGGACTCGTCGTAGGCCATCCGCTCGTAGAGGGCACCACCCACGCCCTGGGCGACCCCGCCGTGCACCTGCCCCTCGACGATCATCGGGTTGACCATGACGCCGCAGTCGTGGATGACGCAGTACCGCAGGATGCGGATCTCGGCGGTCACCGGGTCGGTCTCGACGATCGCCGCGTGCATGCCGTTGGCGAAGGTGGCCTGGGTGGGGGAGTAGAAGTCCTGCCCCTCGAGGCCCGGCTCCTCGTCGTCGGCGACCGGCGGCTTGTCGGGGTCGAACGTGCCGGCGAACTGGGTCGCCGCCTTGGACGACTCGTCGAACGCGTAGCGCAACGGGTTGGAGAGCACGGCCACGGTCGACAGGGCGATGGAGGTTCCGGGTGCGCCCTTGACCGAGATGACCCCGTCCTCGATCTGCAGGTCGTCGGCCGACACCTCGAGGGCGTCGGCGGCGATCCGCAGCGCCTTGGCCCGCACCGCCTTCGCGGCCAGCGCCACGGCATTGCCGGACATCACCGCCCCGCGCGAGGCGAAGGTGCCGACCGCGTACGCCATCCGTCGGGTGTCACCGGTGGTGACGTGGACGTCCTCGATCCGCACGCCGAGCTCGTCGGCGGCGATCTGCGCGAGCACCGTCTGGTGGCCCTGGCCCTGGGTGGTCAGGCCGGTGGCCACGTTCACCCGGCCGCTCGTCTCGACGTGCACGTGCCCGCCCTCGTAGGGGCCGACCCCGGTGCCCTCGAC
>JAGNQK010000160.1:0-3157 GCA_017989115.1 Dermatophilaceae bacterium
GGAACCGAACTCGGCATCCTCGGGGTGCTCGCGGCATCCGTCATCCTCCTCGGCGTCTTCCCGGGGATCGTGCTCGACCGCACGGCCGATGCCGTCAGCCAGCTGATCGGGACGTGGCCATGACCGCCGCCATCAGCACCGCCTCACTCGTCAGCATCGATGCCGTTGCGCTCGCCCCGGCGCTGCTGCCCGCCATCGGGGTCGTGCTCGTGCTGCTCGGCGACGCGCTGCTCCCTGGGCGCCGCGACTGGCAGGTGGGCCTGGGCCTGACCGTGCTCGTCGTCGGTGCCGTCGGTGCCCTGATCTCGGCGGTGCAGGCCGCGGACGGTGCGGTCCGCACGCTGTGCCTGCCGGCGCCCGAGGGAGCCTGCCTGTGGACCGCGAACCCGATGACCGGCATGCTGCAGGCCGGCATCCTGGCAGCGACGGCCGCGGCGCTCGCCCTGCTGCACGACCGCGACGGCGGCCCGCGCGACACGACGGTGACGACGGCCCTGCTGCTCGCCGCCGCGACGGGCGGCGCCGGCGTCGCGGCGTCGCGCGACCTCGGCACCTGGCTGGTCACGCTCGAGCTCGCCACCATCCCCCTGGTCGCGCTCGTGGCGCTTCGCGGCACCCGCTCCGCCGCCCACGGCGCGCTCACGCTGCTCGTGACGTCGGTGACGTCGTTCGCCCTGCTCGTCCTCGGGGTGGCGCTGTGGATGACCGCCACGGGGGATGCCGCGTTCGGCACCGACACCGTGGCGCTCGCCTGGGCGGACCCGCACCGACGTGCCGTGCTCGTGCTCGCGGCGGTGGTGCTGCTCGCCGGGCTCGGGTTCAAGCTCTCGCTCGTACCGTTCCACGCCTGGACCCCGCAGGCATACTCCACCGCCGACCTCGGCACCGCCACCGCGCTCGCCGCTGCCTCGAAGGTCTCCGCTGCGGCAGCCCTCCTCGTCGTCGTGCAGGCCTTCGTCGGGGTGCCCGGGGACCTGCGGCAGGTGAGCATCGTGATCGGCGCGCTCGCCGCGGCATCCATGCTGCTCGGCAACGTCATGGCCCTGCGCCAGGACGACGTGACCCGCCTGCTCGCGTGGTCCACCGTCGCGCAGGCGGGGTGGGTCGTGCTGCCAGTCGCGGCGCTGACAGATGCCGGGCTGCACGCCGCCGCCGTGTACGTGCTGACGTATGCCGTGGCCACCGTCGTGGCATTCGCCGCCGTCGCGGCCGTGGGGGCGGGGCCGCTGTCACGGATGCGTGGGCTGCTGCGGCGTGACCGGCTCACCGGGGGTGCGCTCGCGTTCGCGCTGCTCGTGCTCGCCGGGCTGCCCCCGGGCGTCATCGGCCTCGTGGCCAAGGTCGTCGCGCTGCGCCCGGCCGTGGAGCAGGGGCTGTGGCCGCTGGCGTTGGTGGCGGTCGTCGCCGTGGTGCTCGGCATCGCCGTCTACCTGCGCTGGTTCGCGGTGCTGATCGGCGACGCGGGCGCACGCGGGGATGCCGGTGAGGAGAGCGAGCCGGGCGCCGCGACGCACGAGGTGAGCACCCCGGCATCCGGTGGTGGGGCGAGGGTGGTCCTCGTGGCAGGAACAGTGCTGCTCGTCCTGCTCAGCGCCCTCCCGGGACTGCTGCTCGCTCTGGTGTCATGACGGAACGAACCGGCCTGCTCGCTGCGTTGGAGGAAACATGCACAGGCACCACAACGGACTGAAGACCGCCGCGCTGTTCGGCGGCATGTGGGCGATCCTGCTCGGCATCGGCTGGGTGGTCGCGCAGATGACCGGCAGCAGCGTCTTCCTCCTCGTCTTCGCGTTCATCGGCGTGGCGACGACGTTCTACGGGTACTGGAACTCCGACAAGCTCGCCATCAAGGCGATGCACGCCCAACCGGTCAGCGAGGCCGAGGCCCCGCAGATGTACCGGATCGTGCGCGAGCTGTCGACCAAGGCCGGCAAGCCGATGCCCCGCCTCTACATCTCGCCGACGCAGGCGCCCAACGCCTTCGCCACCGGCCGCAACCCCGAGAACGCGGCGGTGTGCTGCACCCAGGGCATCCTCGGGCTGCTCGACGAGCGTGAGCTGCGCGGGGTGCTCGGGCACGAGCTCATGCACGTGTACAACCGCGACATCCTCACGAGCTCGGTGGCCGCGGCGATCGCCGGTGTCATCTCCACGGTCGCCCAGTTCCTGTCGTGGGGGATGATCTTCGGTGGTGGCGGCTCGGACAACGAGAACCGCAACCCCATCGCGGGTCTCGCGCTCGCCATCCTCGCTCCGTTCGCGGCCATGGTCGTCCAGCTGGCGATCTCGCGCACCCGTGAGTACGACGCCGACCAGGACGGCGCCGAGCTCACCGGCGACCCGCTGGCGCTCGCGTCGGCGCTGCGCAAGCTCGAGCTCGGCGTGGCCCGCGCGCCGCTGGCCCCGACCCAGGACCTGGTCAACGCCAGCCACATGATGATCGCGAACCCGTTCCGGGCGCAGGACATCTCGCGCCTCACCGCGACCCACCCGCCGATGGCCGAGCGCATCGCCCGGCTCGAGCAGATGGCGTACGGCCACCGCATCAACCCCTGATCGGCCGTCTTCTCGTGCCTCGACTGCGTCACCTGGAGGTTCATGACATGACGTCGTCAGGTGGGGGCCCGACTGATCTTGACTCGCCGGTTCGCGTCGTCGTGATGCCGTTGCCGCTCACTTCCGGGTCGCGTTGCGAGACCTCGGCCTGACGGCCCCGGCATCGACGGTGGGTGTAGCCCTCCACCCTGCGGCTCGTCACGGTGACGACACGGTGCGCGTGCTCGTCTGGTGCGATCCGCCAGACGGTGCGGAGATCATCACGGCCGATCTGCCGCACGGGTGGGCCGCCCGGTCGGCGACGGAGGTGGCGCACCTCGTGGCGGCTGTGATCGCGACTGGGCTGACCCGGCTGGCGAGCGCGAGGGGTTGGGATCTGGGGGAGGCGCTGGACATCGGCCGTGCCGCCGTGGAGCAGGAGTTCGGCACCGGCACCGAGCCCTGGCAGGTGGTGGCAGAGGGGCGAGGCGCCAGCGCGCCGGAACAGCCGCACGAGATCCTCATCGTCGGCGGCGGTCCGGGGAACGGTGTCCCCAAGGCCTATCTGGATGAGCTGAGCCGCCTCTTGCACATCGTCGCCGGCGACACCTGGCGAGCGTGG
>JAGNQK010000160.1:3257-5354 GCA_017989115.1 Dermatophilaceae bacterium
AGGTCCAGGCGCTGGAGGAACGGTGAGGTCTGCGACCGCGCGGTGACGTCGGCCGCGATGGCAGCCTCCAGCCGGGCCCGGTCGCGGGTCAGTCCACCGCCGATGACGACGAGCTCGGCACCGGTGACGACGAGCACCTGGACGGCCAGGGCGATGCCGTGCGCCAGCGTGGCGACGACCTCCTGAGCCCGTTCGTCGCCCGCCGCCGCGGCAGGGAACAGCTCCCCGGGCGGTCGCGACCACATCCGCTGCAGGGCACTGCCTGAGGCGATCGTCTCGAGGCAGCCCTGCTGACCGCAGGAACACGGGATGCCGGTGCCGACGGGCAGGTGCCCGATCTCACCGGCCGCGCCCCCGACCCCCCGCACGACGCGGCCACCGCGGACGATCGCGGCGGCCAGCCCGGTGCCGGCGTTGAGGTAGGCGGTGGCCCCCTCGACGACGTCCGGGCGCACGGTGTGGTGCGCCCCGAGGGCAGCAGCCTTGACGTCGTTGTCGACGCTCGGTCGACGCCCGGTCGCCGCCTCGATGCCGCCCGCGAGGTCGAGGGCGACCACGTCGAGGTTCACCGCGTGCCGGGCCCAGCCTGATTCCGGGTCGACGAGCCCGGGCATGCAGGCCCCGACGTGGTCGATGGCGTCCCATCCTCCGACGAGGGTGACCACGTGGTTGGCGACGTCGACCGCCGTGGAGAGCGTCGAGTCGCCGCGGCCGGAGGGGGCCGCGACGTGGGCCAGCACGTCGCCGGCGTCGTCGAGCACGAGGGCGGCGGTCTTGGTGCCGCCGATGTCGATGCCGAGCCTCACGGGACGCTCACCTCGCCCCGCAGCACGGCGAGCAGCGCCCGAGCCACGGCCGGGGACCCGCCGAAGGTCTCGACGTCGGCGCCGCCGCGCGGCCAGCCGCACTCGACGAGCACGACGTGGTGTCCGGCGGCACGCAACCGCTGGGCCACCGCGTGGGCGGGGTGCTCCGGTGCCATCGCTCGCCCGACGACGGCCACCTTTGCCCCGTCCGCGACCTCCGGCTCGGCGACCGTGGCGCCGAGGCCGGCCGGCCCCCAGGAGACATCCCCCACGGCGAGGTTCGCCACCGACCCCACCTGGACGACGGCGGCGGGTGAGGGGTTCGCGATCCAGGAGCGGGCGGCATCCGAGAGGTGGAAGGCACGGGCGACGACGTCGTCCGCGAGCACCGGTGACGCGCCACGGACAGCCGCGTCACCGGCATCCGCCGCCGTGGTCGCGGGGGGAAGAGCACCAGCGTCAGATGCCGTGAGGTGGGCCGCCGTGGCGGCGGCGAGGTCGCGGACCCGACCGGCCGCCTGCGCAACCCGCTCGCGCGGCAGGCGCCCGCACTCGACGGCGGCGACGATCGCGGCGTGCACGGCGGAGTAGCGCTCCTCGCTCGTGGCCGACCCCAGGCACAGCAGGTCGACCCCGGCGAGCAGGGCGCGCACGGCGGCCTCCGGGATGCCGGTCTGCGCGCTGGCCCCGGCCATGTCGAGGGCATCGCTGACGATGACGCCGGTGAAGCCGAGGTCGTCGCGCAGCACCGAGAGCACGGTCGGGGAGAACGTCGCCGGGCGGTTCGGGTCGAGGGCGTCGACGATGATGTGCGACGTCATGATCGTCGCCACCCCGGCGTCGACGGCGGCGCGGAACGGCGCGAGCTCGCGCTCGTGCAGCACCGTGAGCGGCGCGTCGATGCGGGGCAGGTCGTGGTGGGAGTCGGTGGCGGTGTCGCCGTGGCCGGGGAAGTGCTTGGCGCAGGCCGCGACCCCGCGCGACTGCAACCCGTCGACCCAGGCGGCGCCGTGCCGGGACACGCGCGCCGGGTCAGCGCCGAAGCTGCGCACCCCGATGACCGGGTTGTCGGGTGAGGAGTTGACGTCGACGCTGGGCGCGAGGTCGAGCCCGATGCCGAGGTCGGTGAGCTCGGCACCGATGCCCGCGGCCACCGCCCGGGTCGTGGCCGGGTCGTCGAGGCGGCCCAGCACCGCGTTGCCGACGGCGGTCGAGCCGGCCGGGTAGTGCACCCGGGTGACGTCGCCGCCCTCCTCGTCGGTCGCGAGCAGGATGCCGGGCAGGCGGCGGG
>JAGNQK010000161.1 GCA_017989115.1 Dermatophilaceae bacterium
ACATCGCCACGAGACCGGCCCTGCTCATCGTCATGGGGTTGGGGTACGCGGTGGTCTACTACGTGCTGTTCCGCTTCGTCATCCGCCGGTGGAACCTGCGCACGCCCGGCCGTGAGGACGACGCCGAGGAACAAGCGAGCTGACCGGCATCCCCCATTTCCCGACTTATTGCACTTCAGCCACCTGGGGTCAGGTGGCTGAGGTGCAATAAGTCGGGGAGGAAGCGGGGCGTCAGTGGTAGTCGGCGGCGGCGAGCTCGGCGCGCTCGAGGTGCCGGTAGCGAACCCCGATGATCGCGAAGGCGCACGCACCCGCGGCGATCGGCACGGCATACGCCGCCTGCGCGCCCCACGCCTCGATGGCCCAACCCGCGATGGCCGACCCCAGGGAGATGCCGATGAGGATGCCGGTGATCGCGACCGCCATTCCCTCGGTCACCAACGCCTTGGGCACCAGGCGCTGGGCCAGCGACAGGCTCGTGATGAGCAGGGGCGCGGTGGCCGAGCCCGCGATGAACATCACGACCGCGAGCGGCCAGAGCCCGTCGACGAACAGCGCCGGCACCTCGAGCAGGAACATCCCGCCCGCGGCGAGGAACAGACGGCGGGTCATCGTCGAGCGGAAGATACGGGTGCCAAAGAGGAGACCGGCGATCGTCGACCCCAGCGCGAAGGCCCCGAGCACGATGCTCGAGAAGGTCTTGGTACCGGCCTCGTCGGCGAAGGCCACGGCGATGACCTCGTTGCCGCCGAAGATCATGCCGGTCATCACCAGGGCGGTGGCGACGAGCAGCAGGCCGGGGCGGCGCACCGCGAACCCGCCGGGGCGGTCGGCGTGCGGCACGATCGGCGGCTCGGTGGCCCGCGCCGCGAGGAAGATGAGCATGCCCGCGGTGAAGAGGACCTCGGCCAGGATGAGGCCGGCCTCGGGGAACCACAGCGTTGACACGAGCACGGCCAGCACGGGGCCGAGCACGAAGGACGCCTCGTCCGCCACCTGCTCGAAGGACATCGCCGTGTGCAGCTGGTCGGGGTCGTCGCGGAAGATGTGGGCCCAGCGTGCCCGCGACATCGGCCCGGGTTCGGGCAGCACGGCGCTAAGGCCGTAGAAGACGAAGAGGGTCCAGACGGGGGCGTCGGACCAGGAGAAGTAGGCCGTGAGGGCTCCGGCACACGACGACACGAGGATGAACGGCAGGGCCACCCGGCGCTGGCCGTGCTTGTCGACGAGCCGCCCGATGACCGGCCCGGCGATCGCGAGCACGGCGACCCCCACGGCCGACACGGCACCGGCGACCCCGAAGGAGCCCCGGCGCTCACTGACCATGACGATGACGGCCACGCCGAACATCGACCCCCCGGTGCGCGAGAGCGCGGTGCCGGCGATGAAGCGCAGGGCTCCGGGCACGCGAAAGAGCGGGGCGTAGGCGGACAACACGACAGAACTCCGTAGGACGAAGGGTGAGGGATGAAGGGCGAAACGACCATCCTGAGGCCCGCCGGGCCCTTCGAGCAAACGAGATCCCGCCGCGACCCGCGGCGACCCGCCGCAGGCGGGTCAGCGGAAGGCCGACTCCCCCGTGAGGGCCTGGCCGATGACGAGCGTGTGCATCTCGACGGTGCCCTCGTAGGTCAGCACCGACTCGAGGTTGTTGGCGTGCCGGAGCACCGGGTACTCCCCGCTCACCCCGTTGGCGCCGAGGATCGTGCGGGCCGTGCGGCAGATCTCGATGGCCTTGGTGATGTTGTTGTACTTGCCGACCGAGACCTGCTCCGGGCGCAGGCCCACGGTGTCCTTGCGTCGCCCGAGGTGCAGCGCGAGCAGCTGCCCGAGCTGCAGCTCGGTCGCCATGTTCGCGAGCTTGGCCTGGGTGAGCTGGAACCCGGCGATCGGCCGGCCGAACTGGATGCGCCCCATCGAGTAGCGCCGCGCGGCATCCAGCGACGAGCGGGCCGCGCCGAGCGCGCCCCAGACGATGCCGTAGCGCGCCTCGGACAGGCACGCGAGCGGGCCCTTGAGCCCCGTGACGTCGGGGAACACGGCATCCGCGGGCAGACGCAGGTCCTCGAAGGTGAGCTCAGCGGTCACCGAGGCACGCAGCGACATCTTGTGGCTGATCTTGTGCGCCGCGAATCCCGATGTGTCGGTGGGCACCACGAAGCCGCGGATGCCGCCGTGCTCCTCGCCCGCGTTCGCCCAGACCACGGCGACGTCGGCGATCGAGCCGTTGGTGATCCACATCTTCGAGCCGTTCAGCACCCAGTCGTCTCCGTCCTTGCGGGCGCGGGTGCGCATCGAGGCGGGGTCGGAGCCGTGGTCGGGCTCGGTCAGGCCGAAGCAGCCGATCGCCTCACCGGCGGCCATCCGCGGCAGCCACTGCTGCTTGTGCTCCTCGGTGCCGAAGCGCCAGATCGCGAACATCGCGAGGCTGCCCTGCACCGACACCAGGGACCGGATGCCGGAGTCGCTCGCCTCGAGCTCCAGGCAGGCCAGGCCGTAGTCGACGGCCGACATGCCGGCGCAGCCGTACCCCTCGAGGTGCATGCCGAGCAGCCCGACCTTGCCGAACTCCAGCGCGAGATCGCGGGCGGGCAGGTCACCGTCCTCGTACCACTGCATGACGTGCGGGTCGACGACGTCGGCGCACACCTGGCGGGTGGCTGCCCGGATCGCCTTCTCCTCGTCGCTCAGCTGGCTGTCGAGGTCGATGAGGTCGAGCGGGTCGGACGGTCGCTTCGGCATCGACGAGGAGGCACTCATGTCGCCATCTTGCCCTCCCACCCCGCCGTGAGTGCGGAAGTGGTGGCCAGGGCCACCACTTCCGCACTCACGGCGAGACGTCAGGGGCGGGCGGAGGCGGCGCCGAGCAGAGCAGCCAGCCCCAGAGCACTGCGCGGGTCGTACGCGGCGCGCCACAACCCGCCGTGCGCCGCGGCATACGCCTCGTCCTGCCACGGGTGGTCCTGACGGGGCGAGCCGACGGTGAGGTCGTGCACGAGCAGCGCCGCCATCAGGGTGTTGGCCGTGCCGGGCTCGAAGACCTCGACCCCGAAGCGGTGCGACCCGGCATACGCAGCAGCCAGCGCCCGGTTCTTCACCACCGAGCGGGTGCGGGTCGGTGGGGCGATCTTGAACGAGACCGTGGCCCCCTGTGCCCGGGCCGACGTGGCCCGCCAGCGCTGGATCCGCTTGGCGAGCAGGTAGTTCGGGCCCTGCTGGAGCACCACCGAGTCGTTGATGCCGGGGTCCTCGCCGGGCTGGTAGTTGCGGCGCAGCAGCCGCCCGCCCGACAGGGTGCGCAGCGGGCCACGCAGCACCTTGGACGTACGGCGCTGCGCGTAGGACAGGGCCGAGGCGTCGACGGCCTCCCCCGGCACGGCGAAGACGTCGGTCGGGGTCGCGAGGAAGGACAGCGCCGTGTCGGGTCGGGCCAGGCGCACGATCCGGGTCATCGCGTCGACCGCGGTGCTGACCCGCACGTTCGTCGCCCCGTCGGCGTAGACGTAGTTGCCGACGACCAGCTGCCCGGGGAGCCCGCACACCCAGCCGGTCGCGGTCGGCAGACCCGCGATCAGGTCGACGCCGGCCCGCTCGGCGAGCGAGGACGCGCCCGGCGACGCGGGCACGAGCAGCCGACCGGCACTGGATGCCGTGTCGTCGAGGACGCGGGTCCACAGGTCGGGGCGGGGCAGGTCGACCGCGGCGACGGTGGCACCCCAGCGCAGCAGCGAGCGCAGCGGCCCCATCTCGGCCGCAGCCCCGAGCACGACGACGGTGCGCCCCTCGAGCCGCAGCCACTGCGGGTTGTCGAGCACCAGCCCGACGGCCTCGCGCAGGCTCGGCTCGACGACCCCGTCGTCCACCCATGCATCGAGCCGGCGGCGCAGGTCGTCCCCGGCGAGCCGGGTGCCCCGGTAGGGCACGGTCAGGGCGGTGTCGGGCTCGCCACCACCGCCATGGCTCTCCGTCACGAGGTTGTCGGCGGGGCTGCCGACGACTCCGCCCAGCGCGGCATCGAGGGCGCACTCGTTCCCGTCGGCGTCGCGCCACCGCATCCGGTCGTGGACCGATGCCAGGCCGGCATCCGCGATCGTCACGGCAGCCTGTGGGGTGGTCAGGCCCGCCTCCACCAGGCGCCGGAAGTGGGTGAGGTAGCCAGTGCGCCAGTTCGTCTCGCGCTGGGCTGCGGCCGCTCCAACGGGGTCGACGGGGCGCAGTGCGTCGGCCACGATGCCGCGACCGGTTGCGCTCGTCGAGCGGCGCCCGTCGACCTCGGGGAAGACCACACCGGTGGGGTCGTTCATGTCACTCCTGACGACGTTCGGGCAACGCTGGCCACTCTGCCACGTACGCCTCCACCACGGCGGGGAGCGCCAAAGTCAGAGCCCGCGGCCGAGGGTCAGGCCGAGCAGCGCCAGCAGCACGCCCACCACGAGCATGCCCGCCGCGTTGGCGGCAGCACGGCCCCAGGCCTCCTGGTGCAGGAGCCGAACGGTGTCGACCATCGCCGTGCTGAACGTCGTGAAGCCCCCGAGCACCCCGCCCCCGAGGATGAACAGCCACGTGCTGTCGACCAGACCCGCCTCGAACGACCCGACGACCAGACCGAGCAGGAACGACCCGAGCGCGTTGACCAGGAAGATCCCCGCCGGAAAGCCCGGCTTGGCACGCTGCATGACCAGCCCGTCCCCGACGAAGCGCAGGCAGGCGCCGATGCCCCCGCCGAGGCAGGCGAGGAGGAACACGGGGATGCTCATGCCCGACCTCCCCGCGCCCGGTCGGCATGCCGGTCGGCGAGCAGCCTCCCGATGCGGAAGCCGATCCCCGCGGCGAGGACGCCGAGGACGACGCTCGCCACGGCATACGTGATCGCCAGGCCCGGACGGGAGTCGGCCAGCAGCACGGTGTCCGTCGCCAGGGCGCTGTACGTGGTGAAACCGCCGAGGATGCCGGTGCCCACGAACAGCCGCACCTCACGTCGCCGCGGTGTCTCGGTTTCCTCGGCCGCCAGGAAGGCGAGCAGGCCACCGAGCAGGGCGGCACCGACGATGTTGACGAGGAACACCGACCACGGGGTGCCGCCGTCGGCGGGCATGAGGAGGTGCAGTCCTTCACGACCGGCGGTGCCGATGGCGCCGCCGAGCAGCACCAGGCCCAACGGCCGAGTCTCAACCAGCCCATTCGCCACCACGGGGCACACCCTAGTGAGGGCGTACCCCGTGGGAGCGACGGGTGCTCAGCCCCAGACCAGGGCCCGCCCCGGGTCGCCGAGCAGGGCGGCGACGTCGGCGAGGTAGCGGCTGCCGAGCTCGCCGTCGACGAGTCGGTGGTCGAAGCTCAGCGCCAGCGTGG